>NZ_JBTMMT010000003.1:0-239886 GCF_055517075.1 Micromonospora sp. DSM 43699 | reverse complement strand
GATCAAAACCCACCCGCGACACCGCAAGCGAACGACCCACCCCCACCACATCCCACCCCGAACACCCCTCCAAAAACGACACCAACCGCCCCGCCTGACCAACCACAGCCTCCACCGACCTACCCGACACCACCCACGGCACCACACCCGGGTCGGACTCGGCGGCAGGCGACTCCGCCGCCGCGGACCCGGTGCACCAGTCGGAAAGGACCACGTGACAGTTGGTGCCGCCCATACCGAACGAGCTGACGCCCGCGAAGAGCGGCTCGTCCGGGCGTGGCCACGATCCGAGGCTCTCCTGTACGGCGAGCTTCGACTCGTCGAACGCGATGTCGGGGTTGGGGTTCTCGTAGTTCAGGCTCGGCACGAGCTCGCGGTGACGGATGCAGAGCGCCGCCTTCAGCAGGCCGACGACGCCGGCCGCACCCTCAAGGTGTCCGACGTTGGTCTTCACCGAGCCGACCCGCAGCTCGGCTCCCCGCACGCGGCCGTCACCGAGCACCGCGCCCAGGGCCGCCGCCTCGATCGGGTCGCCCAGCTTGGTGCCCGTGCCATGCAGCTCGACGTACTGCACCTGCTCCGCCGAGACCCCGGCACGTTCGTACGCCTGCCGCAGGACGTCCTGCTGGCCGGCCGGACCAGGCACGGTGAGACCCTCGGTGGTCCCGTCGTTGTTCATCGCGCTGCCGTGCAGCACGCAGTAGACCGGGTCGCCGTCCGCCACGGCGGCGCGCAGCGGCTTGAGCACCACGAACGCGCCGCCCTCACCCCGCACGTACCCGTTCGCCCTCGCATCGAAGGTGAAGCTGAGGCCGTCCGGTGACAGCGCACCGAACCGCTCGGCGCTGATGGTGCTCTCCGGCGCCACGATGAGGTTGACGCCGCCGCAGATGGCCATGGTGGACTCGCCACGCCGCAGGCTCTCGACTGCCAGGTGCACAGCGACAAGTGAGGAGGACTGACCGGTGTCCACCGCCGCACTCGGCCCGTGCAGACCCAGGGTGTGGGAGATGCGGTTGGCGATGATCCCGCGGTTGAGGCCGGTCAGGGTGTGGCGGGTGATGCCTTCGGCCCCTTGCCGATGCGTGAGGGCGGCGTAGTCGTCGGCGATGACGCCGACGAAGACACCGGTCCGGCTGTCGGCAAGAGCGGACGGCAGGATCCTGGCGTCCTCCAGAGCTTCCCAGGCCAGCTCGAGCATCAGCCGCTGCTGTGGATCCATCGACGAGGCCTCACGCGGACCGATGCCGAAGAAGCCCGCATCGAAGCCGCTGACGTCCTCGAGGTAGCCCCCCGGCCGCGAGGGCAGTTCGGGGCGGCCCGCCGGGGGCGCGCCAATGGCGCTGCGGCCGTCGCGCAGGAGCTGCCACAGCTGGGCCGGGCTCTCCGCCTGCGAGAGTCGGCAGGACATACCGACGATGGCGATCGCCTCGGTCGACGTCGGCGTGTCCGCTGGGAATTCAACCATGGTCGAGCCGCCCTACCTGTTGTCACGTACGATGTCTGGTCGCCGCACCCGCAGCCGTGCCGCGCGTGTCTCGCCGATCTGATCCCGCCTGGCGCAGGATGCCGACGCCTTCCACGGCGCGCGCCGCGCCGGATCGGAGTCGGTCGGCCTCATCCGCGAAGCCACTCGTTCCTCAGGACACCGGAGGACGACTCCGGTTCCGTCGGACAGTCGGGTCGTGTCGATTGCCGCTACACACCGGCGGTCGACCCGTACGTCGAGACGAGGATCCGCTTGAGGACCTTTCCGCTCGGCCCTGTCGGGAGAGCGTCGGTGAACTCGACCCGACGCGGGTACTTGTATGCGGCGAGACGCTGTCTGCCCCACTCGACGAGTTCTTCACCCGTTCGCGCGGCGACGTCCTGCGCCGGGACGACGATCGCCCAGACCTCCTCACCGAGCACAGGGTGCGGAACACCGATGACCGCCACCTGCGCCACGGCCGGGTGCCCGACCAGGACCTCCTCGATCTCGCGCGGATAGACGTTGTAGCCGCCCCGCAGGATCAGGTCCTTCTTACGGCCCACGATCGAGAGGTAGCCGTCGCCGTCCAGCCTGCCGAGATCGCCGGTGCGGAACCAGCCGTCGATCAGGACCTCGGCGGTGGCATCGGGACGACCGAGATATCCGGCCATCACGCTGGGAGCGCGCACCACGATCTCGCCCACCTCACCGACCGGCAGGAGATCGGTCCGGTCGGTGTTCGGCCGAGCTACCCCGACGGTGATGCCGGTGATCGGCACACCGACGGTTCCGGGTCGGAAAGTCAGGCCCGGATAGTGGTAGGCGACGCTACAGGAGGTCTCGGTCATCCCGTAGCCCTCGTACACCGGACATCCGAACACGCGTCGGACGTCGTCGAGGGTCTTGACCGCAAGCGCCGAGCCCCCGCTGTAGACGCGGTCGAGCCGGGGAACGGGCTCTCCCTGGGCCACCGCATCGAGCAGCTTGACGTACATGGTCGGCACGCCCATGAACACCGTGCAGTGGTGTCTCCTCATCAGAGCCAGGGCCTCCCGGCCGGAGAACCTCGGCATCATGACGATGGATATACCGGCCCGGAAGCCGGTCAGCATGCCGCAGATCTGACCGAAGCCGTGCGCCAGTGGCAGACACCCGAGCAGTACGTCGTCGCTGCGGAACGCGTACGGGGTGGTGACCATCCGCTCGACGTTGTACAGGATGTTCCGGTGGGTGAGCATCACGCCCTTCGGGTCGCCCGTCGTGCCGGAGGTGTAGAACACGACCGCGACGTCGTCGGGTTCCCGCACGGCGGGACCGTCGATCGGCGCCGTGTCCTGTGCCGCGTTCTCCAGGTCGACAGTGCCCGCGGGGCCGGGGCCGACGGTGAGAAGGACCGTGCCGAGCGGCCCCGTCGCCTCTCTCGCCTGGGCGAGCAACGAGGAGGCGCACACCAGGAAACGGGCGTCGGCGTCGGTCAGTACGTGTGCGATCTCCGACGCGGTCGCCATGACGTTCAGCGGGACGACCACGGCGCCGGTCGCCAACACGCCGAAGTACACGACGGGGAACTGCGGGGTGTCGACCACGAGCAGCGCGACCCGGTCTCCCGGCCGCACCCCGCTGGCCCGCAGCACGGCGGCGTGGCGACGCGCCTGTTCCCACAGCCGTCCGTAGGTGAGGTGCTCCGACCCGTGGATGACGGCGACGTGGTCGGGTAGCCGCGTGGCCGTGTCGGCCAGCACGTCGGCGACGGACATGGTCATTACGGCAGCAGTCCGTCTGTCACGGCGGTGCGGGCACCGCCACCGCAGAGTCCTGACCTCGACCAGTCCCGGGCGCTCGCGGTCGGGATGTCCAGTTCCTTCCAGACCTCCTGAAGGGCCTGGGCGAAGTTCTCGACGTCGTGCTGGTCGTGCACGGCGGACGGAGCGATCCGCAGGATCTCCTCGCCCGCCGGCACGCTGGGGGCATTGATGGACTGGACATAGACCCGGTGCCGCTCGAACAGCAGCTGGGACGCCCGCTTGCAGGTGGCGTCGTCACCGACGAAGGCCGAGACGATGTGGGAGTCCGTCGAGATGAACGGGATGTCGGCCGCGATCAGAAGGCTGTGCAGAAGACGGGCGTTCTCCGAGAGGGTCTTCCGCTCCACGTCCGAGGACCGCAGGTATTGAACCGACGCCAGCGCACCGGCCGCGATCGCCGGCGGCAGCGAGGTGGTGAAGACGAACGAGCGCGAGTAGGTCCGCACGGCGTCCACGAGGGCCGCCGGCCCCGCGATGTAGCCGCCGACCGTTCCGTACCCCTTTGCCAAGGTGCCCATCACGACTGTGAACCGGTCGGCGATGCCCTCCCGTGCGGCGATGCCGGCACCCTGCGGGCCGTACATGCCGACCGCGTGGACCTCGTCGATGAAGGTCGTGGCACCGTACCTGTCGGCGATGTCGGCGATCTCGGCCAGCGGTGCCACATTGCCCGACATGGAATAGACGGTTTCCACGACGATGAACTTCGGGCGGTCAGCGGGGGTCGCCGCGATCAGTTCTTCCAGGTGAGCGACGTCGTTGTGCCTGAAGACGTGCTTCTTCGCGCCGCTGTGCCGGAGACCGTCGATGATGGAGGCATGGTTCTTTGCATCGGAAAATACGACTGTATCTTCCGGCATCCTCGCCAGGATGGAGAGGGATCCTTCGTTGGCCGTGTATCCCGAGGTGAAGAAGAGCGCGGCATCCTTGCCGTGCAGGGCCGCCAGCTCATTTTCGAGAAGGACGTGGTAGTGGTTTGTCCCACCGATGTTCCGGGAGCCTCCGGAGCCTACGCCATGGCTATCGATCGCGGCTTTCATGGCCGTGATCACCTGACGGTTCTGACCCATTCCGAGATAGTCGTTGCTGCACCATACACTTACTTCCGAATCCACCCCGTCGCGCCGCGCGGTGGCCATGGGGTAATTGCCGGAACGACGGCCGATCTCGAGGAACTCGCGTTTGCTTCCAGCAAGATCGTCAGTAGTTTTTCCGGTCAGGTATGACGCCAGGTGGACGTTCATTCACTCGCCTTCTCGACGTAGCGGTTCGATCGGTATGCGAACCCGGAGGTCCAGGTCAGACGGACTGCGCCCTCAGGAGCACCTTGTCGGGCTTGCCGTTGCTGTTCATCGGCAGCGCACTCAGGACATTGAACTTCTCGGGCACATGAATCGGGGACAGCGTCTCAGCAATTCCCGCGCGAATGGTCTCCACGTCGACCACCTCGGCCGGATCGCATTCGATCGCGGCATGGATGTGCTCGCTGCCATCCTCGTCCCGCACGCCGTAGACGGCGGCGTGCCGGACGCCCGGATGGGAGAGAATCTCCGCCTCGAGGACGATCGGGTGGACCTTGACGCCGCCGACCTTGATGACGTCGGCCACCCGACCCAGGAGAGTCAGATATCCTCGCTCGTCGAGACGGCCGATGTCCCCGGTGGAGTACCAGCCGTCCCGGAGGACCCGGGCAGTCAACTCCGGGTCGCGGTGGTAACCATCCATCATCTGCGGTGAGCGGACGCGGACCTCACCGACCTCCCCGACCGTCAGTTGCGCACCCGAATCCGGGTTGCAGACGACGACGTCCACCTCGGGAAAGGGACGCCCGACGGTGGCTGCGAGCTGCGGGTCGCCGTGCTCCGGAGGTGTCAGGGTCGTGATCCGACCGCTCTCGGTCGTGGCGTAGCCCTGCGCCAGGACGGGGCCGAAGAGCCGGAAGGCCTGGGCAATTCTGGCGGGTGCCGCGGGGCTGCCGCCGTAGATGATCCGCTTCAACGTGGACAGGCCCGCGGCCTCCACGGCGTCACTGTCGCGGACTCCCCGCTCGAGCAGGTGGTCGATGAGTTGGAACACGTGGTTCGTCGCCATGAACGTCCACGAGATCTCCTTCTCCGTGCTGACGGTGTGCACGAAGCTCCCGGCGTCGAAGCTCTCCTGGAGGTGGAGGGCTCCGCCCATGGCGAGGACGGCGTCCACCAGCGGGGCAACGCCGTGACTCAGCGGGGTGGAGGCCAACATCGAGCCACAGCCGGCTTCACCACCGAGCTGCATCCAGGCACGCGAGGTGGCTTCCCACGCGCGGCCCGACAACCGGATGCCCTTGGGCCGCCCCGTGCTGCCACTCGTGAAGCCGATGAAGGCCAGCGCGTCCGGCTCCCACGACTCGGCACCCGGGGTGTCGGCAACCCCGACCCGGGAGACCTCGTCGCGTTCCCCAGGATCGAGACGGGTCACCGGGACACCACCACCGTCGGCGAGCTTTGCCGCACGCTCCGCACTCTCGGCATCGGCATAGACGGTCACAGCTTCGGTCTCGCGCAGGATCTGGATCTGGTGATCCAGCGGAAGGACCGTCGTCCTGGTGCCGGGATTGGTGGTCCGCAGATAGCACACGGCACCGCCGAGCAGTTGTGTCGCGTACCGCGCGGTGAGCATCTCGGGGCTGTTCGGTGCGACCAGGATCGCCACCACGTCCCCCTTGCCCACTCCGCGGTCGCGCAGCGCAAGAAACGTTTCAGTCACGGACCGGATCAGGTCACCGCCAGAGAACACCTCGCCACGCCAATAGGCGACCTCACGATCCGGCGCGGCAGCGAGCAGTGAGAGGATCTCCGAAACGTAACTTTGGCTAGCGCTCCACCAATGCTCGGGCAGGTTCATGTGACCTTCCTTTTATTTCGCCAACGTGAGCGATGCCGTCCGATCGGACCGCTCAATCCTTGTCACACGCCCGACGTGGGCGCCAGATCGTTCGACTGGCTACAACGGGGTGTCGGATGGCCGCCCGATCCGGGTAGCCGATCGGTGCACCCGCCGTACGGTCACCCGGAGGGGTCGACCTCCTAGGTCCCGGTCGGCGGCCCGCGCCACCGCGTCAGCGATCTCCGACCGGCCCGAACGTGATCACCCTCCCGGACGAGGGCCGCCACGGCAGCACCCGGTCGAAGCAGACCGCGACGCATCATGAAGAAGGCTCGGTGCTGGTCCCGCCGACGACGGGCGGATGAGACCGAGTGCGGCTATTGGTGAATCAAGACCAGGCGAGGCCACAGGCGGCTGCGAACTGCAAGGCACTGAGATTTTCATCTCCGGCCGTAGGGTTTACACCCGGTCGGGAGACACCGACCCTATGCTTGCCACCGGATCACCTGGGACCCGATCGGGCCGAGGAAGAGCACCAATACAAGGATCTGCGAATGGGCCGGAAATCTGCTCTGAAGAATGGCACCGCCGGCATCAGCAAGGTGATGTCAAGTAGCGAAGCGCCGACCTCCAACGCAGAGGACGGCCCACGTCGGTCCGCGGTCGCCGAGGAACAGGAGTTTCTCGGCCTGGCCCTGGCCCGGCGCGACAAGCTTGTCGACCACCTACAGACCGAGCTTTCGGCAGAGGCCCTGGACGCGTTGGAACGGGCGCGGCTGCGCATGCTCCGCCAGCAGTACGAGGAGCTACAGCGGGCACAGGAAGGGCTGGTCTTCGGCCGCCTCGACGGTCTCGACGGCACCGTGCGGCACGTGGGCCGGGTCGGTCTCCGCAACGACGACGAGGACAGCGAGCCGCTGCTGCTGGACTGGCGCGCTCCCGCGTCCCGGCCGTTCTACACCGCGACGGCTGTCGATCCGCAGGGGCAGGCACGACGCCGGCACATCCGTACGCAGGGCTCGGCCGTCGTCGGCGTCGACGACGAGCCCCTGGACGGGACCATGACGGCGGAACTCGTCGGCGAAGGCGCCCTGCTGGCCGCCCTGGACCAGCGGCGTACCGGTCGCATGTCGACGGCGATCTCCACGCTGCAACGCGAACAGGACGACATCATCCGGGCGGAGGCGACCGGCCCGTTGATCGTGCAGGGCGGTCCCGGCACCGGCAAGACCGTGGTGGCCCTGCACCGCGTCGCCTATCTGCTCTTCACCCACCCACAGATGGCGGACCAGGCGGTCCTGGTCCTCGGCCCCTCCCCGCGGTTCCTGGAGTACATCGCCCAGGTGCTGCCGGCGCTCGGTGAGACCGCCGTCGTCTCGGCGACCTGCGACACGCTGCTGCCCGAGATCCGGGTGGGACGCGACGAGAGCCGGCTTCTCGCCGAGATCAAGGGCCGTGCCCTGTGGCAGCCCGCGCTCGAGGACTACGTCACGTCGCTGCTCCCCCGGGCCCGCGAGCTGAAACTGCGGTGGGAGGGGGAGTTCTACGTCATCGACGCCACGACAGTGGCCCAGGCACTCACCTCGGTGCAGGGGCGCCCGTACCACCGGGCCCGCCAGGCGTTCGCCGAGCAGCTGCACCACCTCCTCGCCGACGCCGTCGTCGAGCAGCGCGAGACGCTGATGAACGAGATGGAGGAGGGCTTCGAGGACATCCTCGCCCGTGTCGACCGGAGCATGCAGCATGACCACCGTCCTGACCGGGGGTCCACCGGCAGCGACGTCGACGGACTGTTCTCCGAGGAAGAAATCGATGAGCTTCGGTCCCACATCGCGGAGAACGCGACAATCGCCCGCTTCGTCGAAGCATGGTGGCCCACGCGCGATGCCGAGACCCTGCTTGGTGACCTCCTGACCGACCGCACGCTGCTGGCCCGCTTCGCTCCGGCGTTGTCCACGGAGGAGATCACCGCCGTCGCGGCCGAGCCCGCACCGTGGGCATCGAGCGACATCCCCCTCCTCGACGCCCTCGCCGACCTGCTCGGCGAGGTGGAAGCCCCGCCACCACCCGGCGGGTTCGTCGCCGACCACGCGCGCCGCCAGCGCGGCTGGGTGTACGGCCACGTCGTCATCGACGAGGCGCAGGAGCTGTCCGAGATGCAGTGGCAGATGGTCCTCCGACGGTGTCCCAGCCGCTCCATCACGGCGGTCGGCGACATCGACCAGGCGGAGGCAGCGCACCGGCACACCAGTTGGGCCCAGGCGGTGCGCGCAGCTCTGGGAGAACGCTGGACCGCTGCGGAACTGACCATCTGCTACCGAACCCCGCGTGAGGTCATGGAGCTCACCGAACCCGTCCTGAGGCGAGCCGGTAGCCACAGCGTGCCGCCCCGGGCGGTACGCTCGTCCGGCATCGCCCCCTGGGAGCTGACGGTCACGTCCGAGGAGCTCGCCGGAGCCGCCACCCGAGCCGTACGACAGCTGCAGGAACGGTGGCACGGCGGTACGGTCGGGGTGATCGCCCCCGCCGACCGCGTCGCCGGACTCCTCGCCCTGCTGACCGATGTGCCGGTGCTCACCGCAGCCCAGTCCAAGGGGCTGGAATGGGATGCGGCGCTCCTCGTCGATCCCCAGGGCATCGCCGCTGAACCCCGCGGTTGGAACGGCCTCTACGTCGCGCTCACCCGGTGCACCCAGGAACTCGGGCAGTTGGTTCTCGCGTAGCAACCGCCGCCTTCCCACGTGCCGACAGCGATGGTCCGCGACCGGGCCGTGTACGACGGCGAGTGGTGGCGGCTGCTGAGCCCGCTCCTCGTCAACCCGGAAGGCTGGTACCGGGTGCTGGTCAACGGTGCTGCCCTGTTGCTGTTCGGCAGCGTCGCCGAGTCGGTGTCCGGCCGGGTGCTCTCCGGGCGGTCCGGGCTCCCCGTGGGTTGGTCGACCGGCGGGTCGCATCGTACGAGCCCGGTTCGTGCGGTTGAATTCAGGCTGTCGCCGTGTCCCGGGAGCGTCGTCGTGAGTCCGTATGACCAGCTTGCTGGCCTCGACCTGCCGAGTCTCCAGGTGTTGGAGGCGGCGTCGGCGCTGGGTGGCGCGGTCACCGAGGCGGAGGTGTCGGCGTTGGTCGGTGCCGACGCGACGCCCTATCTGCAGCGTGCCACCGATGCGGGGCTGCTCGGGCGGCTGCGGAGCCGATTCGCGGTGAGCGGCATCCTGCGAGAGGTCTTCGACCGTCCGCTGGGTGTCGGCCCCGCCGCAGGTCAGCTCGCCGCGGTGCTGAACGTCGAGGACCTGAAGGTGATCACGGGCAACCTGGGGTTGCCCACGAAGGGCCGCAAGGCGGACCTGCTGGAGGCGCTGGCGGAGTTCTTCCTCCACCCGGACAACGTGCACGCTCTGGTCAAGCGGATGCCGGCCGCGACCCGGTCGCTGGTGCAGGAGGCTGACCGTGAGGGCGGGCGGATCCGCCGCTACGGCGGCAGCGGCATCGCCCACCGCATTCGGTACCAACCCCGCTACCGGCAGGTGCATCCGCTGGACTGGGCCGAGGAGCACGGGTTGGTCTACCGCGTCACCTGGGAGGACTATCAGCTGGCGGGTCAGGTCGCGCTCGCGCTGCGAGGCGTGGACTACCGGGCGCCGTTCCAGCCGCAGGAACCACCTGTCGCCTGGCACACCCCGGACCCGGTGACCGTGCGCCGCGACGCCCAGGCACAGGGCATCGCCGTGGTCGGATTGTTGTCGGCGCTGCTGGACGGGGCGGGACGCGAACCGCTGGCCACGGTCAAGGCCGGTGGCGTCGGCGTGCGGGAGCTGAACCGGACGGCGAAGGCGCTCGGTGTGACGACACCGACGGTACGACTGCTGCTGGCCGTCGCCACGGAGGCCGGGCTGGCCGAACTCGGCACACGCGTGATCCCGACGGCCGGGTACGACCGCTGGCTCACCCGTGGTCTGGACCGCCGGCTCGCGGTGCTCCTCACGGCATGGCGCGACCTGGACTACCTGCCGTCGTCGCAGACCGGGCCATGGATGCCGGAGTACGACGGGGCCTGGTCGGCGCACGCGCGGCTGGCCGCGCTGCGGGCATTGGGCCCCCGGGCGACGACGAACCTCGATCAGGCGGCTCAGTGGACCTGGTGGCGCCAGCCGTTGGCCTTCGGAAGCGCCACCACCGTACGCGGCCTGCTGGACGAGGCCACCACCCTGGGAGTCCTCGGCGCGGGCGCTGTCAGCCCCGCCGGCCAGGCGCTACTCGCCGACGCGGACGTCGTCGAGGCCGTCGGCGACCTGGGCGAGGTCACCCGTACCGCCCGGTTGCAGGCGGACCTGACCGCGGTCGTGGCCGGAACACCAAGCCCAGAGCTGGCAGAGCTCCTCGGTGCCACCGCCGTCGTCGAGTCCCGCGGCACCGCCACGACCTGGCGCTTCAACCCGGCTACGGTACGCGGCGCGTACGACGCCGGCTGGACCAGGCAGCGCCTGACGAAGGCCCTGACGAAGGTCGCCGAAGGCGGGCTGCCGCAACCACTTGCCTATCTGCTCGCCGACGTCGCCCGCCAACACGGGTCGGTACGCGTCTCGCCAGTGGTCAGCACCCTGGTCAGCGACGACACCGTGCTGCTGGCGCAGATCTGTGCCGACAAGCGGCTGGACCCGCTCCACCTGCGGCTGCTCGCCCCGACCGTGCTGGCCAGCCAGGCCACCACGGCCGACACGACAGCCGCTCTCCGCAAGGCCGGCTACGCGCCCCGCCAGCAGCACGTCGACGGCCGGGACGTCATCGAGAAGACCCGCCGTCACCGCGCGTGACGCGCGGGAGAGCCCACCGACCTCGGCCGAGGCCGGGGCAGTCCTCCGCGCCGTACACGGGTATCGCGGCCGGGCCCGAACCCGACGTCGTCGGTCGGCGGTCTGCCGTCAGGGCGTGGCGGGGGGAACGTCGGCGTCACGTCCGGTCAGGGGCAGCCCGGCGGTGATGGCGATCCGGAGGACGGCCTCCTCCATCGAGGTCACCTCGGGCAGGACGACCTCGTCGTCGTACCCGACGACGTCGCGCGGGGCGTACCAGTCACGCATGTTGTCCGCCGTGAACTCCGTGGCCTGCGGGCGCAGCTCGTGCCGACGCAGGGTTTCCGACAGGGACACGTCGAGATAGACGAACAGCGTACGGCCGCGGTGGCCGTCGCGTAGGGAGGTGAGCATCCGACGGTAGCGGGCGGCGTGCATGATCCCCTCGAGGATCACGTGGTAGCCGTGGTCGAGGGCCATCCGGACCGTCTGCTCGATCAGGGCGGGTGCGAGCCCACCGGGCCGGTCCCGTTCCCGCAGCAGAATCCGGCGTAGGTAGTCCTGCTCGACCAGGGCACAGCCACGACCATGCCGCAGCCGCAACTGCCGGGCGATGCTGCTCTTGCCTGCACCGGAGTTCCCCCTGATACAGACCAGAATCGTCCCGGGGCTGCCGGTAGGGATCACATCGTTCATCGCGGCGCTCCTCCGGGCCGGTGGTCACCTGCGGCTACGGCACCGGTGTCGCGGTGGCCGTCGGCTTCGTCAGCAGCATCGATGACTGTCTCTTTTGCCGGTCCTGGCGCCATCTGGCGGCGTGGCCGGCGACGGTATTTCCCGGCGCAGCCACGACTCTTCCATATGTCATCGCGCCGACACGGCATGGAAACACTCCGGGCTCGGCGTCCCCCGTCGATGGGAGAAACCTGTCATGGGCAAGGTAGGGAAACGGGTCCGCCGCTCGACGTTGGCCGTGCTCACGGGCGCGGCGCTGGCCGGCCTGCTGGCGGTCACCGCAGCCGCCGCGGCACCCGGCGAGGCACCGCAGAAGAGGGCCGCCGCGGCGGCCCGCACCGACGTCTACCTCAAGGACGTCACCGCCGACACCGGCGTCCAACCACACTCGTACAGCCCGCTGTGGGCCAGCCCCGACATCAAGGTCTGCCCGACCGCCGTGGAGTGTGCCGTCAGCCAGAACCCGATCGTCGGCGTCACCAACTACCTCTTCCTGAAGTTGCGCAACAACGGCCCGTACGGCTCGGGCATCGACAACGGCGTGCTGCGGGTCTACCGGACGACCCCGGGCGGCGGCGCCACCTGGCCGACGCACTGGACCCAGATCGGCGCGGCCAGCGTGACCGTCTACCCGGGTGTCACCACGGTGACGATCCCGTGGACCGGGGTGCCCGGACCGGGGCACTTCTGCCTGTTGGCGCGCTGGGTGTCGCCCACCGACCCGATGACCTTCGAGGGCCCGAGCAACAGCGTCAACACCCTGCACAACAACAACATCGCCTGGCGCAACGTCGACTCGGTCCGGCTCACCGCGGGCGGGCCGCGGGTCGTCCGGCCGTTCGCCATCGGCAACGTGACCACCGTGGAGACCAGGAACGACCTGGTCTTCACCCAGCCGGGAGAGCAGGCCCGGGGAGCCCGGGTCTTCGTCGACCTCGGCGCGACGCTGTTCGAGCGCTGGCAGGCCACCGGCAAGATCGGTACGGGCGTCCGCCAGGTCGGCAAGACCGAGTTGGAGATCGTGGAACCGGCGAAGGCCAGCATCAGCGGGTTGATGCTGAAGCCCGGCGAGCGCCTCGAGTTCTCGCTGGCCTTCTCGGCCGAGACCGCCCTCGCCAAGGAGACCGCGCTCAACGTGACCCAGTTCGGGCCGGACGCCGACGGCACTGAGCGCGCCGACCTCGGTGGGGTGCAATACCTGCTGGCGGGCGAGCAGCGGGGGTAGCGCGGGTCACCGCCGCCTCCGGGTGGGGTGCGGGCCAGCCGGCCCGCACCCCACCTTCGTCGGTCCGGCCGAGGCCGGAGACCGGGTGCGCACCGCCTGCCGCACCGCTCCGGCGGAAGCGGATCTGCGGTCAGCGCAGACAGACCCAGGCGGTGGAGACCGCATATCCGACGGTGCGTGCGCACAACTGGACCGGACCCGACGGTGGGACGCCCAACGAGAAGAATCCCACCGCGTCCACCGGCACCTCGTCGTACGTGCCGGAGGCCGTCCGGGCACTCACCCGTCCACCGCCGGACGGGAAGAGCTGTCCGACGATCCCGGCGTCACTGACCTCGATCTCCACCACCACCGACCCGTTGCGGAAGGAGAGCGTCCGCGCGGACGCGGCAGACCGGGTCATGCCGACCAGCTCGGCGTCGACCGCCGAGTCGAACGTCAGCTCGGCGACGGCCAGTTCCGCGTCCGCGGTACGCCAGGTGAACGCCGCCAGCGCCGCGCTCAGGTAGGCCTCCGAGACCGGCCCGGTGTCCCACAACGCCGCGCCCAACTCCGTCGTCAGTGCCTCGTCATCGACCGGCGGCCACCGCTCCATCCGACTCACCCCCGTTCGTACCGATGGCGGACGCTCCGACGAACCCGACGATCGCCGGGCATTCCCGCAGCCTACGCAGGCAACGGGCCTGGGTGGGTCCGATGCTGCCGACCGGAATCCCCAACCGCTCGGCGACCTCCCGATAGCTCATCGGCGGGTCGGCCGTCAGCAGCGCCAACAACGCCTGACAGCGTGGTGGAAGCTGCACGAAGCCCTCGCGCAACGCCTGCCGTCGCTCCGCGCGCAGCAACTCGTCGTCCGGGGCTGGGGCCATCGCGGCCAACTCCCGGGAGAACCCGTGCCAGGTCTCGAGTGAATCGTCGTACGGGTCGACGGGCCGGGCCCGGCGGCTGAGGCGGGACAACCGGTAGCACTCGCGCCGGGTCGTGGTGGCCAGCCAGCCCGGCAGCGCCTCGGGTTCGCGTACCCGGCCGAGCTGCTCCACCAGGCGGAGCCAGACGGTCTGGTTGACATCGGCCGCATCGGCCCGACTGAGGTCGTACGCCCGGATGACCGAGTACACGAGCGGGGTGTACCGGCGCACCAGCTCGGCCCAGGCCGACTCGTCCCCGCCGGCGGCGGCGGACAGCAGGCTGGTCACGCTCGGACCGGTCACCGGGCCACCGCCCGGTCGTCGGTGCCGCTCATCCGACGAACACCCCGTAGTCGGGATGCCAGCTCGCCGCGGCGAGCAGGGTCGTGCGCGCCGCGTCCGCGCTGAGGCCCCCGGCGGTCATCAGGGCGGCGAGACGTCCGGAGACGTGTGCGGTGGCGAACGAGGTGCCGGCCCAGACGGCGAACCCGTGGAACTGCCGTACCGGCCGGCCGGGCAGCGGTAACTGCCCCTCGACGTAGGTGCTGTGGCGTTCACCGAGGGCGCAGGCGTCCACCCAGGGCCCGAAGCAGCTGTCGACGGCCGGCACCAGACCGCCGGCCGTCTGGCTGAGCGCCGCGACCGCCAGCACCCGGTCCAGGGCGGCGGGCCAGACCGGACGACTGGTGCCGGCGTTGCCTGCCGCCGCGACCACCGCGCTCGTCGCCGGCAGCGCCGCCAGCGCGTTGGCCAGGGGCAGCGAGGGTTGGTCGTCGAGGGTGTATCCCCCCAGCGAGAGGTTGAACACGGAGACCTGCGGCGCGAGCCGGCTCAGGGCGGCCACCACCGTCTCCTCGTCCCCCACACCTGTCGGATCCAGGGCCTGCTCCGGGTCGACGCGTACCCCCGGCGCAGCCTGCCGGACCACGCCGGCGACGAAGGTGCCGTGCCCTCCCTGCGGGGCGAGCACGTCGGTGTGGACGTAGAGCGGGTCCTCGTCGTCGAGCTGCGGCAGGTATGCGCCGCCGAGCCACTGCGGGTGGTAGCCGCCGGCCTGCCGCCAGATCCCGGTGTCGCAGATGCCGACGGTGACCCCCGTGCCCTCGCCGAGCCGGGTCGGGTCGGGCGGCGGCAGCGCCGCAGCCGAGCGGGGTGGCGTACCCGGGTTTCCCATGATGTTGCCCAGGCCGATCAGCACATGGTGCGGCTGCACCGCCGGCACCGGTTGACCGGGCCACTGTCGGGGGTCGCGTAGTTTCGTCACGACACCGGGGATGTCGGTTTCCCGATCGAACGACAGCCGGGTGACACCGGCGAAGCCGGCGCCGACGGTCACGGGATAGTCGTGGGCACGCAACCAGGCGGCGACCCGTTGGACGTCGACGTCGGCGGCGAGCAGTTGCCGGGGCCGGTAGAGGATCTCCCGACCCGGCGCGGTGTACCGGCGCACGTTCTGGTCGGCTGCCAGCGCCGCCTCGAACGCCTTCTGGTAGGCGGCGGCGTCCGAATCGCCAGCAGCGGCAGCCGGGCCTGGTGCGACGCCGAACGGTGCCGCCGCCGCCAACGCGGACAGCGCGAGAATCCGCCGCCGGGACAGCCGGCCGGCCGGACCCGGCACGGAAGGTTGGTCAGACGGCGGCACGGATCCTCCATGCTCATGAGAGAAGCGCGCCCACCGATGGCGGACGCCGCGAATTCCCCGACCGCCAATTATTCCAAACCATCGCCCTTTGTCAATTGCACAACCAGCGGGCCGAACCCATTGACGACATTCACGCGACGGATTCTCGACATTGACTCGCGGCTGGCCGTAGTGGACTCTCTAGGGCATGCCCGACAGCACCGGTCCCGGTGCCACGACGGCCCAGGCGGCACTCGACGCCGTCCAGCGATACCCACCCGAGGCGATCACGATCGCCCACCGGGTGCTCGCCAGCCAGACCGCCGACGACGACGAGCGCTCCACCGCCGAACGGGCCATCGGCCTGGCCCTGCGCGAGCTCAACGACCTGGCCGGCGCACTGCGCCACCTCCGCCGGGCGGTACGGGTCGCCGGCACCCCCCGTACCCAGGCACTGGCCCGGATGAGCCTCGGGTACGTGCTGGCCAATGCCGGTCGTACCGCTGCGGCGCTGCGGGCCGTGACCGCCGCGCTGCCCCAGCTCACGGGTGCCGACGCCGGCCGCGCCCGGATGCAGCGGGGGGTGGTGCTGCACTACCGCGGACGCTATGCCGAGGCGGTGCGCGACTACGGCATCGCCATCGACATAGCCCAACGCGAGGGCGACCCGCTGCTGGAGGCTCGCGCCCGCAACAACCGAGGACTACTCCACGCGCACCGGGGCGCCCCCGGCGGCACCGACGACGACCTCTCCCGGGCGGCGGCTGCCTTCCACCGGCTCGGACTCGACCTCGCGGCGGCGGACGCCCGCTGGAACAGCGGCATCGCCGCCGGGCAACGCGGCGAGATCGCCGTGGCGCTGCGCTGCTTCGCCGACGTCGACGAGGAGTACCGGCGGCTCGCCGTTCCCCGTCCGGCGCTGCTGCTGGACCGGTTCGAGCTGCTGCTGTCGGTGCCGCTGCTCGACGAGGCCGTCGAGGTCGCCGCCGCCGCCGTACGGGAGCTGCACCGCAGGGCGATGGCCTCGGACCTCGCCGAGGCACAGCTCGCCCAGGCGCGGGCCGCGCTGCTGGCCGACGACCTGGACACCGCCACCACGGCTGCCGCCCAGGCCCGGGGCGGCTTCCGGCGTCAGGGCCGCCGCACCTGGGCCGCCTTCGCCCGGCACGTCGAACTGCGCGCGGAGTTCCGCCGGGGCACCCGAACGGCTGCCCTGCTCACCGCGATGGTGCGGACGGCCGACCAACTCGACGCCACCGGCTGGCCGGGCCCGGCGCTGACCACCCGCATCGACGCCGGCCTGCTGGCCGCCGCATCGGGTCGCGTCGACCGGGCCGTGGCCCTGCTCGACGTGGCCGCCCAGGCCCGCCGTCGGGGCACCGCCCCCCGCCGCGCCCAGGGCTGGTACGCCCTGGGCCGGTCGCGTCGGCTCACCGGGGACGACCCCGGCGCGGCCCGCGCACTGCGCCGGGGACTGGCCGTACTCGACAAGCACCGCACGTCGCTCGGCGCCACCGAGCTACGCGCCCACAGCGGAACGTACGGACAGGAACTTGCCGCCGAGGGCCTCGACATGGCGGTGCGCGCCGGCTCCCCGGCCCGGACCCTGGCCTGGGCCGAACGGTGGCGGGCCAACACCCTACGGATGCGGCCGGCGCTGCCCCCTGACGACCCGGACCTGTTCGCGGCGCTCACCGAGCTCAGGCTCGTCAGTAGCCTGCTGGAGGACGCGGTGCTGGCCGGCCGACCGGCCCACGCCCTGCGCAGCCGGCAGGCCCGGCTGGAACGGCGCATCCAGGACCTGGCCCGGCGGGTGCCCGGGGGGAGCGGCGTGATGACTCCGCCCGGCGTGGGCATGCTCGCCGGGCGGCTCGGCTCCCGCGTGCTGGTCGAGCTGGTCGCCCACGACGACCGGCTCCGGGCGGTGCTGGTCCGCGACGGCCGGGCCAGCCTGCACGACCTCGGCCCGCTCGCCGAGGCGGTGCACCTGGCCCGCTGGCACCGGTTCGCCCTGCGCCGACTGGTCACCACCGGCGACACGACCACCGCGCGGGCCGGGGCCAGCCACGCCGCGGCCACCCTCGACCACCAGCTCTTCGATCCGTTGCGGCGGCACCTCGGCGACCGCCCCCTGGTGGTCGTGCCGGTCGGGGCCCTGCACGCCGTGCCGTGGTCGGGGTTGCCGACCTGCGCCGGACGTCCCGTGACGGTGGCCCCGTCGGCCACCGCCTGGCTCAGGGCGGACGGCCAGCCGCCGTCGGCCGGGCCCTCGGTCCTGGCCTGCGGGCCGCGCCTGCCCGCCGGCCGGACCGAGGTACGCCGACTCGCGCAGGTGCTGCCCGGGGCCACCCTGCTCACCGGTGCCGACGCCACCGCCGACGCGTTGACCGCGGCGCTGGACGGGGCCGGCCTGGTCCACATCGCCGCCCACGGCACCTTCCGCGCCGACAACCCGCAGTTCTCCACCCTGGAACTGGCCGACGGACCACTGTTCGCGTACGAGTGGGAGCGGGTCCCCCGTCCGCCCGGCTGCGTGGTGCTCTCCGCGTGCGACTCGGGGCTGACCGGGGTGCGTCCCGGCGACGAGGTCATGGGCTTCGCCGCCGTGCTGCTCGCCCTCGGCGCACGGTGCCTGATCGCCACCGTGCTGCCGGTGCCGGCCGACCCCACCACCGCGCTCATGCTGGATCTGCACCGACGGATGCGGGCCGGGGTCCGCCCGGCGCAGGCCCTCGCCGATGCCCAGCAGGCCTTCGTCACCTCCGGTGACAGCACCGCCCGGGCCACCGCGGCGGCGTTCGTCTGTCTCGGTGCCGGTTGACGCCGCACCGTTCACGCCGCAGGCCGACCGTCTGGGCGGCAGTGGTCAACCCAGCGCCGCGACCCGAGGACGCAGGCCGTCGATCAGCTCCGGCGGGGCGGCGAGCACCCGGCTGCCGCTCACCTCGACCGCGGCACCGGCCTCGACGGCGATCACCAGACCGGCCGCCCAGTCCCAGCGGAACGTACGGTCCTCGACGTACGCGTCGCAGCGGCCCGCCGCGATCCAGGCCAGGGCCAGCGCCGTCGAGCCCAACATCCGCACCCCGCGTACGTCGCCGGCCAGGTCGGTGACCACGGTCGCCTGCACCCGGCGGTGGGCGACGTCGTAGGCGTACCCGGTGGCGAGGACGACCTCGCCGAGCGCGACGCCGGCGGGCCGAGCCAGCGGCACGTCGTTCAGGAACGCGCCCCGGCCCCGGACGCCGCAGAACGTCTCGTCGTGCACCGGGTCGTGGACCACCCCGACGACGGGCCGCCAACCGTCCGGCGTCTGCTCCTCGCAGGCCACGCTGACGCACCAGAACGGCATCCCGGCGACGTAGTTGACGGTGCCGTCGAGGGGATCGAGCACCCAGCGCAACCCGGAACCGCCGACGTGGTCACTGCCTTCCTCGGCGAGGATGCCGTCGCCGGGCCGGCGGGCGCGCAGCAGCGCGACGATGCGCGCCTCGCTGGCCCGGTCCGCCTCGCTGACCAGGTCGGTGGAGGCGGTCTTGTAGTCGATGCGGCCGGGGTCGCCGAAGCGCAGCAGCAGCTCCCGGCCGCCGAGACGCGCCGCCTTCTCGGCGACCCGCCGGCAGTCGTCCAGCTCGGCGCCGGTGGCCATCGCGCCCTCCTCGGGTCGTCCGCAGGACCGGTCGAGATCGTCGCACCCGCACGGGCGAGGGCACCAGCCGGCCCGGTCGAAGGGGGCCGCCCCCCGGCGCGGCCATCCGGTGTGGACGATCGTCCGGCGGCGTCGCGCCGGACGCCGGACGGGGTACGGCGTACGTGCCGGTCCGGATGGGTGAGTCGAGGCCGGGAGCAGACGGCGCGGATGCTCCTGCGCGGGCCCCTACGGGCACCGCCTGCTGGGCATCGACGAGGAGCGTTCCCGGGCGTTCCAGGAGGAGATCGCCCTTGGCTGCGAGTGGGATCAAGCCCGGCTGGACCCGGATCACCTTCGGCTACTTCGTCTCCGACCTGGTCGCCGACTACCTGATCGACGCGGTCGACCTGGTCGCCCGCCAGGGGCACCGCCTGCTGCCCGACTACCGGCTTCGATGCCCGCAGCGGTCTACACCTCCCGCTGGCCTGCACGGTCCCCCTGGATGCGCCGTCGTCACGCTGACCGGTGACGAGTGGGCCGAGGCAGACGTGCGCGGGATACGGTCGTGGCGGATAATCGCCCGATGACAAATCCTGACCTCGATCCCGATGTCTATCCACCCCTCGACCCTCGGGAGCCCGTGCCGGACGACCTCGGCGAGCTTCTTCCCGACACACCCAGCGAGTTGCCGGAGGCACCGGTCGAGCCGATGCCCGACGACGGCGAGCCGGGAGCCGTGCCCGAGCCGGCATGACTCCCGGCGCTGGCGGAGCATCGATCAGCGGTCCGGGGCGGTCGGAGACCAGCGCCATGCGTCGAGCTTCCGGGGGTTCCGGACCACCCACACATGGCTGATCCTGCCAGTGCCGGTCGTGGCGAGTGCGAGCACGGCGAGAGTACGGCTCTGACGATCAGTCGCGATCAGGCCCGGCTCGCCGTTGACGATCTCCCCGCCGACGGCGGGGTCGGGTTGCCGGTCCCACACGCCGAGGAACACAGGCGCGACGATCCGGCGCGGCAGCTCAGTGCGGGGGTCGCGCGTGGTATCGAAGGAGCCGTGTCGGTACGGGGTTGCGGAGGTCCCCTGTCCCGCCCTCGCCGTCGTGGATCTGCACCCGGTAGTGTGCCGTGCCCTGTGCGCCGTCACCTGTGTGCTGTGCTGGGCGTGCGATGTGTGCCGGGGAATCGAACCCCTGCGCCTGCCCTCGGCGCGCCAGGAGTGAGCCGGAATACCCGCCGGCTCTCGGGTTCGTGCACGCCTCCACGTCGGCTACCTGCTCCGCAACCCGTCAGTCCAGCAGGTCCACCTCCCAGTTGCTCCGCTGGATCAGGGTGTCGACCTCGCGGAGCTGCCGGGCGAGATCGTCGGCCTGGCCGCGCAGTAGCGCCACCGGCAACGCCGGGATCATCTTCAGCTCCGACCGCAACTGCCGAAACCCGCGCTGGCCCTCCCCCGCAGCGGCGTCGGCGGCAGAGGTGACCACGCCGTGCCGCAACCGGAGCACGTCCCGGCGGGCCAGAGCATCGGTGAGCGTGCCACCGTCGACCACGGTCGCGGCGTTGGTGCGGTTGATCCGCCGGATCAGCGACTCCAGCTCACCGAGCACCCCGCCGACCTCCGCCAGGAGCGCCGCCGCCTCCTCCGCAGGCGACTCACCCTCCTGGAAACGGGCGCTGGCGACGATGCGGGCACGGAGTTGTTCGACGCGACGCGCCGCATCCGCGCGCAACGCAAGAGCCTCAGCAAGTTTCATAGGCACCAGTGACCAGCGAAGATCACCCACGCCTCCCCATTACGTCGACCATGCGAAGAACAGCAGCAGGCACGGTGCCCGGGGACGGAGCGCCGGCCGAGTCCCGGGCAGGAGGATCGGGCGCCGTTGTAGCCTCTGCGGATGGCTGATGCCGACGATGTACGCCGTCTGGCGCTCGCGCTGCCCCACGCGGTGGAGATTCCCAGCGACGGCTTCGACTTCCGCGTGGAGAACAAGGGTTTCGTCTGGTCTTATCCGGAACGCGTGCCGGGGAAACCGCGGGTGATCCGCACCGATGTCGCGGTGCTCCATGTCGGTGATGAGGGGGAGAAGCAGGCGCTGCTCCTCGGCGAGCCCGCCCTGTTCTTCACGACGGCCGGGTACGAGGGGCTGCCCCTGGTGATGGTGCGCCTCACCGAGGTGTCAGTCGAGCGGCTGGCCGAGCTGATCACCGATGCGTGGCGGATGCGGGCGCCCGCCGAACTGCAGGAGAGCCTGCAGGACGGGTGATCCCTGCGCTGACGGTACCCGGCTGCCGGCACGCTGCTGTGCGCGGCGACACCGCTGCCCGGAGGGCTGACGAGACTGTCCCGTCGGACCGTCGTGCCATGATGCCGCTCACCCAAGGCAAGGAGCACGGCGCAATGGCCACGGTGACGGTTCGGGACGAGACGGCGACCGGCAGGGCGATCGACCAGTGGCCGCTGGCCGGTCTGCCGGAGCGCATCTCCGCGCGGGAGCTGGTCCGGTTGCGGGTACGCGAGGAGGTGGCACGGTTCAATGCCGAGCAGGCCGACGTCTTCCGGGGTCTGGTACGGCCGACCGACGCGGAGGCGACGTTGAACGGCTACCGGGTCGGTCGGGGCCGGCGGCTGGACTGGGAACGTCAGGCGGACGCGGCCTGTGCCGCCTTCGCCCACAACGGCTTCGTGCTGCTGGTGGGTGAGCGCCAGGTCGAGGACCTTGATGAGGAGATCGACCTGCTCGTGGACCCCGAGGTGGCCTTCGTGCGGCTCGTCCCCCTGGTGGGTGGCTGACATGGCCGACTGGATGCGGTTGCTTCCCGCACTGAGCGCGACGGACCGCCTCAGGGTGGAGACCGGGATCGCCGAAGCCGACGCCCAGGTGCGGCCGCTGCTCCGGCGGGCGAGCACCTACCACTGGACGTCGTCGGTGACCCGTACGCCGGAGTGGGCCGTCACCGGGTCGTGGCCGACCGAGCTGCGCCGCCGCGCCGCGCTGGCCGTGCACCTGGAGGTGGCGGCCAGCTCGATGCCGTCCGCGCTGAACGAGGTGGTGCGGAGTCTCGTCGACGACGAACACGACTGGACCCGGGCGGACCTGCTGTGGAGTCTGGAGGTCGCCGGCCGGGGGCAGGGCTACGACAATGTCGCCTACCTGGAGCTACCGGCGACGATCGCCGCGCACCTGGCTCCCGCCGACCTGGCCGATCTCGCGCCGGCGCTCGCGGCCCTGTTCGACGAACTCGCCGCGGGCCACCTCCCGACGGCAGGCCCTCGACGCCGGGTCGTCACGCTGATCGGGGAGGCGGTCGACCGCGCCACGGGTCGCCGCGTGCCGTCCCGGTTGCTGCACCACGGCGACGAGTTCGGTCCGCTCGTCCGCGCCGGCCTGGGTGACGTCCTCGCCGCGCCGGGTGTGCCCGAACTGCTGGCCCACTGCGCCTCGCTCGACAAGCCGACCGCACCGGCGAGATGGCTGCGCGGCCTCGACGAGCAGCTCAAGACCGCGACCGACGGGAGGAAGGCGGTCCGCGCGATCCTGGAGGCGTTCGCCGCCCACCGGCACTCCGTGCACGACGACTCGGACCGCCTCCTCCGTGGCCTGGTGTGGGCGCTGTCGCGGGAGTCGGACGAGGCGGCCACGGAACTGCTGGCGAGGGTCACCGCCGCCGCCTCGGCCGCGCCCCGCCAGGCGGCGGGCTTCCCCCATGCCCAGCGCACCGCGATCGCGGCCGTGCAACTGCTCGCCGGGCGCGACGGTGAGACACCGGTGCGCACCCTGGCGCGGCTCGCGGTGACCGTGAAGAACAAGGCGGTACGCAGTCGGGTGCACACCGCGCTGACCCACCTCGGCGCTCTGCGGGGGTGGTCACTGAGCGAGGTGCTGGAACTCGCCGTCGACGATCACGGGCTCGACCCGGCCGGGACCCGGCGGACCCCGGTCGGCCCGTACGAGGCGACGGTGCGGGTCGAGGGCGAGAAGGCCCGCCTGACCTTCGCCCGCGGCGACGTCGGGCTCAAGGGCGTTCCTGCGGTGCTCAAGGAGGCGCACGCCGACGAGCTGAAACAGCTGCGGGACCTGGTGAAGGCCGTGAACGCGACGCTGACCGCCGAGCGCCAACGGGTGGAGGCGCTGCTGTCCGAGGAGCGCACCTGGGCGTACCCGGACTGGGTGTCCCGCTTCCTGGACCACCCGGTCACCGGGACGTACGGGCGGCGGCTGCTCTGGGAGACCAGCACCGACGGACGCGACTGGTCGGCGGGTCTGCCCCGCGAGGACGCCGACGGGTGGACGGTCGCCGGTCTCGACGGGCGGCCGGCGCGTGGTGACCGGGTCCGGCTGTGGCACCCCATCCGCGCCGGGGTGGACGAGATCCTCGCCTGGCGTGAACGGGTGCTCGCCACCGGCCTGACGCAGCCGTTCAAGCAGGCCTTCCGCGAGGTCTACCTGCTCACCCCGGCCGAGGAGCGGACCGGTTCCTACTCCAACCGGTTCGCCGCGCACATCCTGCGCTACCGCCAGGCGAACGCGCTCATGCGCGCCCGCGGCTGGCAGGCCGGCTACCTGGGCACCTGGGACGGCGGGTACGACAGCGAAGCCACGAAGCTCTTCGGCGGCGGTGCGTGGCGGGCGTCCTTCCACCACCATCTGGTCGGCACGGACGATCCCCGGAACTACGACGTCGACCACTGCGCCACCGATCAGGTGCGGTTCGCCCGATCCGACGGCGCGACCTGGCAACCCGTACCGGTCGCGGACGTACCGCCACTGGTGTTCACCGAGGCGATGCGGGACGTGGACCTCTTCGTCGGCGTCACCTCGATCGCCACCGACCCGCAGTGGGCCGACCGCGGCGAGGACCGGTTCCGGGACTACTGGCACAGCACCGTGGTCGGGGCGCTGACCCCGTCGGCGGAGGTACGCCGCGACGCCCTGGCCCGGCTCCTCCCCCGGATGGCCATCGCCGGCCGGGCCACCCTCGCGGACCGTTACCTGCACGTACGCGGGAACCTGCGCGGCTACCGGATCCACCTCGGCTCGGGCAACGTCATGATGGAGCCCCACGACGCCTACCTGTGCATCGTCCCCGCGCGCGGGGGCACCGGGCGGCTGCACCTGCCGTTCGACGACGACCCGATGCTGTCGACGATCCTGTCGAAGGCGATCATGCTCGCCGCCGACGACACCATCACCGACCCCACCGTGCTGCGGCAGTTCGCCTGATGACCACTGGAGCACTGGACCCCCGGGACGGGGCAGCGGAGGACGACTCCTACGCATGAGGCAGGTGCGGCCACTGATAGGTCGTAGGTGCCGCAGTCGCCAGTCGTAACCACTCTTCCGAGCAGCAGTTGCGTACCGGTAGGGTGCCCGGTGTGACGGTGTTTCGGATCGGTGAAGCCGCGGATCTGCTCGGCGTGAGCGTGGACACGGTGCGCCGCTGGGTGGATGCGGGCCGACTGCCAGCCATCCGGGACGAGCAGGGCCACCGGGCGATCGACGGCGTCGAGTTGGCCGGATTCGTCCGCACGCAGGCGGGCCAACCGGACGGCCGGTCGGAGGAGTCCTCGGCGCGCAACCGGCTGCGGGGGATCGTCACCGCGGTCGCCAAGGACACGGTGATGGCCCAGGTGGACATCCAGGCCGGGCCGTTCCGGGTCGTCTCGCTGATGAGCCGGGAAGCGGTCGAGGAACTGGGCCTGCAGGTCGGCTCCGTCGCGGTCGCGGTGATCAAATCCACCACGGTGGTGGTGGAGCGGTCAGGCCCGACGCACAGGACACGGGCCGGCGCGTGAGCGCGGGCACCGCGACCTTCGGGGAGGAGAAGCAGGTGGGTGCACGTTTCGTCCGCGCCGTGCTGGCCGGGGTGACGGCCCTCGCGGTCGCCGGGCTGGCCGGCTGCGGCGGCAACAAGGCAGGCTCGCCGGGCGCGGCCCCGTCCGGCACCGGGGTGACCGGGACGGTCACCGTGTTCGCGGCGGCGTCGCTTACCGAGTCGTTCACCCGGATCGGCAAGGACTTCGAGGCCACCCACCCCGGGGTGGTGGTCAGGTTCAACTTCGCCGGCAGTTCCGCGCTGGCCACCCAGATCAACCAGGGCGCGCCGGCGGACGTGTTCGCCTCGGCCGCGCCGAAGAACATGCAGCCGGTCACCGATGCCGGCAACGCCGACGGTGCCCCCGTCGTCTTCGCGAAGAACCAACTGGTCATCGCCGTGCCCGAGGGCAACCCGAAAGGCATCGGGGCGCTGACCGACCTCACCAGGCCCGGCCTGAAGGTCGCCCGCTGCGCCGAGCAGGTGCCCTGCGGCGCGGCGGCCACCAGGGTCCTGACCGCCGCGCAGGTGGAACTCACCCCGGTCACGTTGGAGCAGGACGTCAAAGGCGCCCTGTCGAAGGTGAAGCTCGGTGAGGTCGACGCCGCCCTGGTCTACCGCACCGACACCAGGGCCGCCGACGCCGACGTCGACGGGGTGGAGTTCCCCGAATCCGCCGGCGCGATCAACGACTACCCCATCGTGGTGCTGAAGAACGCAGCCAACAAACCCGGCGCGCAGGCCTTCGTCGCCTTCGTCCGCTCCGGGCAGGGCACCACCGTCCTGACCGCCGCCGGCTTCCAGACCCCGTGACCGGCCGGGTGACGCGTGACCTCGACCGGTGAACGCCCGGTCCGAGCGGACGGGTCCGTCCGGACCGGGCCGCCACGCCGCCGCCGGGCGCAACGCGTACCGGCGGCGCTGCTGACCCCGGCGCTGCTGGGTCTGCTGTTCCTGGTACTGCCGCTGGCCGGGCTGGTGGCCCGCGCCCCCTGGAGCAGCCTGCCGCAGCGGCTCACCGAGCCCGGCGCGTTGACCGCGCTCCGGCTGTCCCTGCAGACCGCCAGCGTCGCCACCGTCGGGTGCCTGTTGCTGGGCGTGCCGCTGGCCTGGCTGCTGGCCCGTACCCGGTTCCCCGGCCGGCGGGTGGTCCGCGCGCTGGTCACGGTCCCGCTGGTCCTGCCGCCGGTGGTCGGCGGGGTGGCGCTGCTCCTGGTGTTCGGCCGCCGGGGCCTGCTCGGCACATGGCTGGACAGCACGTTCGGCTACACCCTGCCGTTCACCACCACCGGCGTGATCGTCGCCGAGGCGTTCGTCGCGATGCCGTTCCTGGTCATCGCCGTCGAAGGCGCACTACGCGGGGCCGACGCCCGCTACGAGGAGGCCGCCGCCACCCTCGGCGCCGGACGCTGGACCACCTTCACCCACGTCACCCTGCCCCTGGTGGCACCGGGCGTCGCCGCGGGAGCGGTGCTGTGCTGGGCCCGGGCTCTCGGCGAGTTCGGCGCCACGATCACCTTCGCCGGCAACTATCCCGGTATCACCCAGACCATGCCGCTGGCCGTCTACCAGACCATCGAGGGCGGCGACCTGGACGGCGCGGTCGTCCTCAGCCTGGTCCTGCTGACCGTGTCCGTGGCCATCCTCGCCGGCCTCCGCGACAAGTGGATCACCAGCCCATGACCGACACCCGGTCCACCCGCTCCCCCGTGGCGGACGCCCACCTCGTCGTCGACCGGGGAACCTTCCGCCTCGACCTGCGACTGCGGGTCGAGGCCGGCGAAGTGGTCGCCCTACTCGGCCCCAACGGCGCCGGCAAGACCACCGCCCTGCGCGCCCTCGCCGGTCTGCAACCACTGACCGCCGGCCACCTGAGCCTCGCCGGGCGCGACGTGGACCGGCCCGACCAGGACCACTGGACACCCCCCGAACACCGGCCGATCGGCGTGGTCTTCCAGGACTACCTCCTCTTCCCGCACCTCAGCGCGCTCGACAACGTCGCCTTCGGGCCGCGTCGCCGGGGTGCCGACCGGCGCACCGCCCGTCGGCAGGCCGCCGCCTGGCTCGACCGGGTCGGCCTGGCCGCACAGGCACGCAGCAAGCCGAGACAGCTCTCCGGCGGGCAGGCACAGCGGGTCGCGCTCGCCCGCGCCCTGGCCCTCGACCCGGTGCTACTGCTGCTCGACGAACCCCTCGCCGCACTCGACGCCCGCACCCGACTCGACACCCGCGCCGAACTCCACAGGCACCTCGACGCCCATCCCGGCGGCACCCTCCTGGTCACCCATGACCCGCTCGACGCCCTGGTCCTGGCCGATCGGCTCGTCATCATCGAGGACGGCCGGGTCGTGCAGGACGGCGACGCCGCCACCGTCACCGCCCGGCCCCGCACCGACTACGTCGCCCGACTCGTCGGCCTCAACCTCTACCGCGGCACCGCCGACGGCCACACCGTCCGCGTCGACGACCAGCTCACCCTCACCGTCGCCGACCCTCTGCACGGCGACGCGTTCGTCGCGTTCCCACCCTCCGCCGTCGCCCTGCACCCGCACCGGCCCGACGGCAGCCCCCGCAACACCTGGCCCGCCGTCATCACCGGCCTGCAACGCCACGGCGACAACCTGCGAGTCCAACTGGACGGCCCGATCGCCGCCGTCGCCGACATCACCCCCGCCGCCGCCAGCCACCTCGACCTGGGGCCCGGCCGATCCGTGTGGGC
Source organism: Micromonospora sp. DSM 43699 (assembly GCF_055517075.1). NCBI lineage: Bacteria > Bacillati > Actinomycetota > Actinomycetes > Micromonosporales > Micromonosporaceae > Micromonospora > Micromonospora sp. DSM 43699. The sequence continues at coordinate 212,302 of NZ_JBTMMT010000003.1, read as the reverse complement.
CGCCGTCAAGGTCACCGAGACCCGCGCCTACCCCGCCGGCGCCGACGGACACCCACCGCCCACCGCAGCATGACGACCACCACCGGACGGAGCAGCGGCCACCATGCTTCGGGGTACGGGCCCACCAGGCTCGTGACCGGACGCCCGGATCGACGCGTCAGCCGCCGACGCTCCGTCCGCGCCGACGCTCGCCAGCACTGAATCCTGCGGACCACCTACCGGCCGACCCGTCGGGCCGGGTGCATCCCGCCCGATCGGTCGTTCGCCTCACACCTCGCGTGCTGCCGCCTGGACGGTGTGCCGCATCAGCAGCATGGTCGTCACCGGCCCGACACCGCCGGGAACGGGCGTCAGGGAACCGGCCCGCTGTGCGCCGTCCGGATCGACATCACCGGCGAGGCCACCGTCGGCGGTCGGATTCGTACCCACGTCGATGACGACCGCGCCGGGCTTGATGTGCTCCGCGCCCACCAGATGGGCGCGGCCCACCGCCGCCACGAGGACGTCCGCGTCCGCGCAGACCCGGGGTAGATCCCTGGTACGGGAATGGCAGACCGTCACCGTGGCGTGTTCCGCGAGGAGCAGCAGCGCGGCCGGCTTGCCGACCACCGTGGACCGGCCGACGACCACGGCATGGGCACCGGCCAGGTCGGCCTCTTCACGGCGCAGGATCTCCAGCACGGCGGCGGCGGTGGCCGGGGCGTAGGTCGGCAGGCCGGCGACAAGACGGCCCAGGCTGACCGGGTTGGCGCCGTCGACGTCCTTCGCCGGCGCGATGTGCCGGCCGACGGTGTCCAGGGTGACGCCCTCGGGCAGCGGCGTCTGGCAGATGATGCCGTGCACTGTCGGGTCGGCCGACAGCTCGTCGAGATGCTTGGCGATGGACCTCCCGTCCGGGTCGGTCAGCGTGTCGACCCGGCAGGTGATGCCGACCCTGGCGGCGGCCCGTTCGATCGACCGGACGTACCAGGCGGTAGCCTCGTCGCCGGTCGGGACGACCACGGCCAGCGTCGGCACGACGCCCCGCGCGGTGAGCTCGGTGACAGCGGCGGTGACCTCGGCGGCGATGGCGGCGGCGATGGCCCGACCGTCGATGAGCCTCACGTGTGGATCCTCTCCCGTACGGCGTTCACGATGTCGTCCGCGGCGGCGGCAGCGGCCGCGTGCCTGTCCACTTCGACACGCAACCCGGCCCGACGCTCCTCGTCCTTCATCGCTCCCAGATTGATCTCGACGTTGATGACGGCGGCATCGAGAGCGGCACGGGCGGAGGCCGCCGCCACGGCGACGTCGGACAGGACGTTGACGTTCGCACCCGGCAGGACGCGACCGGTGAGCTCGATGATCTCCGCGGCCACGGCAGCCACACGCAGCGGCACCGCCGCGGCTCCCACGAGCGCCGCCTGGATGGCGGCCGTCCGGGTCGTCCGATCCGCGTCGGTCTCCTTGGGAAGCTTGTATGCATCGGTGACAGCGCCGAAGGCGGCCGCGTCGTCGTCGGCGAGTTGAACCGCCTGCGCACGCAGCCGGGTGGCCGCGTCCAGAGCCTCCCGCATGATCGGCTCGTGTTCGGCGTACTTCGGCTTCCCGATCGTCAGGTTGCACACCATCGACACGAGCGCCGCGCCGACGGCGGCGTTCATCGCCGCCGCCGCACCCCCGCCGGGTGCCGGGGCGGCGGAGGCGAGATCGTCGAGCCAGGAACCGATGGGCTGATCGCGCACGGTGCAGGGTCCCCTCGTCAGGCGGGTCGGATGCCGACCCAGCGTATGGTGACCTGCCGGCGGGCCCGCAGCCGGGACGGCACCGTTCACCACGACCGGGAGGGCGGACCATCCCAGCCGGGAAAGCGGACCACCACGGCCGGGAGAGCGGACGTCGGACACGAAGGCGGACGTCGGACAGGAGGGACACGCACCGCGCGGGAACCGTGCTCGGCGCGACCCGGCACGGCTGCGCCCGGTGTGCCACGATGCTGCGGTGACAGTGATCGAGGTCGTCACGGGCGACATCACCAGGGAGAGCGTGGACGCCATCGTCAATGCCGCCAACGGGTCCCTGCTGGGTGGCGGTGGTGTCGACGGTGCCATCCATCGTGCGGCCGGGCCCCGGCTGGCCCGGGCCGGGGGCGCGATCGGCCCGTGCGCGCCGGGCGACGCGATGCCGACCCCGGCGTTCGACCTCGACCCACCCGTACGGCACGTCATCCACACCGTCGGGCCGGTCTGGGCGGGCGGCGGCCACGGTGAGGCCGAGGTGCTGGCCTCGTGTTACCGCAGGAGCCTGCAGGTCGCCGACGACCTCGACGCCCGTACCGTCGCCTTCCCCGCCATCGCCACCGGCGTGTACGGCTACCCGCCCGAGCGGGCCGCCCGGATCGCCATCGCGACGATCAGGTCGACCCCGACGAACGTCCGACGGGTACGACTCGTCGCCTTCGACGAGGACACCCACGCGCACCTGACGGCCGCACTGGCAGCGGCCGACTGACCCGCTCGGGCCTTCCGCCGGCCGGAGCCGGGCCACTGGCGCGGCTGGCGAGGTCGACGGGCCACGGGATGGCAGGGTGGGAGGCATGGACAGGAGACAGGTCGACGACTGGCTCGCCGGCTACGAACGGGCCTGGCGGACACCGGGCACGGATGCGCTTGTCACCCTCTTCACCGAGGATGCGAGCTACCAGCAGGGGCCGTACTGGACGCCGGTAGTGGGCCTGGCGGCCATCGCCCGGCTGTGGGAGGAGCACCGCGAGGGCCCCGCCGAGGTGTTCCGGATGACCTGGGAGATCGTCGCCGTCGACGGCGACACCGCGGTGTCGCGCCACGAGGTCCGTTACGGCGATCCGGTCGCCCAGGAGTACCGAGACCTGTGGGTGATGCGGTTCGCCGACGACGGGCGGTGCCGGTCGTTCGAGGAGTGGCCGTTCTGGCCGGGTCAGCAGCCCGAAGGAGCGTGACCGGGCCGGTGGCCACCTGACGGCAGGCCGGGGCCCGGCATGTGCCGTCGCCTACCGGCCGCCGGGAGGCCCGTGGCTCGTGGTGGCTAACATCGCCTCGTGGTTGCGGAGTTGATCAGGAAGGTGTCCGTCGACGGGGACGACGACGCGATCGAGGAGTTGTCCCTGATCGCGGACGCCGATCCGGGAAGGCTGACGCCGTACCTCGGCGCGCTGCTCGACCGGGGCGTGTGGTGGCCGGGGAAGCTGTACCGGGCGGCGGACGCGGACGTCGTCCGCCGGGTGATCGAACACATCGACGGTGGCCGGACGCCCGACCAGCTCAACCAGCTGCTCGTCATCCTGGCGCACACCGCGCACCCGATGGCCGAGAGCGCCCTGCGTCGCTGGTCGACACGACCGCCGGCCGGCGCGGAGAAGTTGCACGTCGGCGTCCTGGCCTACGCGCGGGAGGGCGGCTGGACGATCGGCCCGGAGGGCCGCCGACGGGACCTGTGCGGTGACACCGCGTACGCATGGATCCTGCGTGGGGCACCGCGACGCACGGAAGGTCCCACGTGTCCGTGGTGCGGGTCACCGCTGTGGACCGCGGTGGACCTCGATCCGGCGGACCCTGCCGTCGGTGCCGCACTGGCGCACACGGGCTGGTCCGGCCGGCTGGTGATCGAGACATGCCACTTCTGCGCCTGTTACACGACGCTGTACAGCCGGGTCACGCCGGCCGGTGACACCGTCTGGTGGACCGGCAACACCCGCCCGGGCCACCTGGGCTCCGCCGAGGCGGAGGATCCGCCCAGGCTGATACCGGTCCCTGGTGCGGTCCGGCGGAGCCCCTACCAGGCCAGCGCGTGGGATCGGGGCGGATCGACCCTGGGCGGCCGGCCCGACTGGATCCAGGACGCCGAGCACCCCGACTGCCCCGGTTGCGGGCAACCGATGGACTACCTGGGTCTGATCGGCGGCGCGGACCTGGACGAGTACGGCGAGGGCGCCTACTACCTGCACCTGCACCAGCCCTGCGGGTTCGCCGCGGTGAACTACCAGCAGAGCTGAACCCTGGACGGGCCTCGGCGACCGCCGCGCCGATCAGTAGCCGACCGTCACCTGCATCTCGCGCCAGGTCCGCGGGCCGACCACCCCGTCGACAGGGATCCCGCGCAGGCCCTGGTACCACCGCACGCCGCTCTCCGTCCGCGCGTCGAAGTCGCCTGTCGCGCGGCCACACCGGCGCTCCCCCACGAACCGCTGCACGAATGCCACGTCGTCGCCGCTCGTCCCCCGGCGCAGGGTACGTGAGCCCGGCTTCCGCCCGGGCGGCGTCGGCGCGGGCGGAGTGGTCGCGGCGCGCAGGGCGGCCACCGTGAACAGCCCGACGACACCGTCCACCGCCAGCTTCCGAGACTGCTGGAAGGTGCGTACCCACGCCTCGGTGGCGGCCCCGAAGTCACCGTCGACCGCCAGAGCGGCCCCCAGCCGGTTGGCGGTGGCCTGCAACTCGCGGACGTCACCGCCCCGGTCACCGCGCCGCAGCACCCGGTCACCGAGCTTCGGCACCGGCGCCGCCACGATCCCCCAGCTCCGGTCGCTGCGCTCCAGGGCCCGCTGGTGGCTGACGCTGACGTGCAGGTGCTTGTCGTGCGGGTTGCTGCCGGTGTACCGGGCCGGGGCGAACCCCCGGCTCCGGCTCCAGATCGTCCGGTCGAAGATCACGTACTGGGTGGACGGGTGGGCGATGCACTTGCGGATCACCAGCACCGGGTCGATGCCGTCCCGGTCGATGTCGAGCGCGTTGACCGAGCGGTCGTCCGCGTCCGGGTTGTGGTCGGAGGTGCCGGCCTGGTGGGCGGCATCACCGATCCAGCCGTCCGAGGCACGGTCCCGGTGCGGCCAGCGCCTGTCGACCTCGTCGCGCAGCAGCCGCAGCGTCGGCGCCAGGTGGTACGCCGCGAGCGCGGGCGGCTCCGGGGGCGGCTCCTCCTCGGCGGCGAAGAGGTCGTACCCGACCGCCTCCCCGATCCGGCTCTCCGGATCGTCGTCCTCCGGGACCGGGCCCCCGTCGACCCGATCGATCACCATGTCCATCTCGTACTCCTCTCTGCTGGCCGCCGTTGCGGTGTCACGCGGCGGTGGGGGCGTCGGGCGTCGGGGCGGCGTCGGCTGGGGCGGCCGGGCGGGCGTGCGGCGTCGCCGGCACCTCGACCGCAAACGGTTCGAGGTCGGCGCGGATCGCCGAGACCTGCCAGTAGAAGGCGTGCGACGCCTTCGCACCGTCGACGGTGCGGACCCGGAACTCGCCGGCGGCGACCCGCGACGCCGCCAACGGCGACACCGGCTCGTCGTCCTCGAAGACCGGGGTGAGCTGGACGGTCCGACCCTCCAGCCGGGTCAGCGCCTCGAAGTACCCGGGCAGGTCGACGGTGGCGACGCCGTCGACGAGCCGCCCCTCACCCCGGTAGTAGACACCGTTCTCGGGGCCCTCCAGCGCGGCGTGCACCAACAGCCGGCGGTCCGGATCCGCCGGGTCGTCCAGCGGGTGGTCGATGACGAACTGCTTCGTCCGGCCCACGATCTTGCCGGTGGCGGCCTCCAACGAGATCGGGTACGGGCCGCCCGCCGGCCCCGCGTAGACAGCCCCGGAGACGAACATGTCGAAGGTGCTGATGCCCCCGCCACTCCAGTCGGGAATCGAGTTCGGGCTCGTCTTCACTCCGAGCCGACCGTTGACCTGCAGGTCGCCGCCGACAAGACCCCGCTTCTCCACCCACAGGCAGCCCGCGTCCGGCGCGGAGTTGTTGCCGTACCCGACGTACACACCCTGGGTGTTGAGCAGGTAGAGCCGCTCCGGGCCGCTCAGGTGCAGCCGTCCGGCACCGGCGAGATAGCCCCCGTCGGGGAGGTTGACCGTCCCGGCCACCCCGAGCGCGCCCTGGACGGTCAGGTTCCCGCTGGCACCGGCCTCCTTGACCACGGTCAGTCCGGCGCCGGCCCGGACCGCGACCTGGCCGTCGCTGGCCAGGCTCAGCCCGCCGCGTCCGCGGACCCGCGCGGCCCGCAGTTCCTGCACCTCCAGGTCCGCGTACGGCTGGCTGTGCAGCGGGTAGCCCAGCCCGGGGGTGGTGCTGCTGCGGTCGACCAGCTCGAAGCCGCGCCCGGCCCGGAAGGAGAGCTGCGCGTGCTGGACACCCGTCCCCCAGAAGCCGAGGCCGGTGACCACCTGGTCGGCCTGCACGGCGGTGCCGTCCAGGCTGCCCAGGTGCAGCATGCTCCGGCTGATCAGCAGCCGGTCCCCGCCGGCCTGGTGGAAGGCGATCGCGTCCTCGGGGTCGTTGTTGTTGCCGATCCGCAGGACGGTGTTCTCGCCAGCTGCCGCCCAGTAGCGGATGAACGCCTCGTCGCCCACCCCGCCGCCGGGGTTGGCGGGAAACTGGATGCCGGCCTCCGGCGAGTTGCCGACGGCGGGCACGATCGCCCCGGCCGGCATCCGCAGCCCGGCGACCAGCCGGCCGGTGCTCTGCACCGTCACCACGCCCCGGTTGCTGACCACCTGGCCGAGCACGATGGTGCGTCCCGGGTCGGCCGGCGGGGTGCTGGTCAGCTCCACCCGACCCTCCTCGGTCCACCGGGTCTCGGCGGCCACCCCGCCCTCCTCGCGCCGGTCGGTGAGCGTCTCCAGGTAACGCAGGGTGACCTGGAAGGTGCCGTCGCCGGGCGGGCTCAGCCGTCGGCTGCCGGGCACCACGACGAGCAGCCCGTCGGCGTCGACGGCCGCGCCCTCGGCGACCGTGACGTCGCTCCCGGTCGCGCTCAGCTCCAGGCCGCTGACCACGCCGACCGGTTGCCGCAGCCGGGCGGTGAGGTGCTGCCGGGACAGCAGGTAGTCCACCGCCTGGGCCAGGTCGGCGGCGCGCAGGTACTGGTGGTCGTAGTAGCGGGGCCGGGCCATCGGCAGCGGCAGGTTGTTCTTCCAGGTGATCGTCATCGGTTTCTCCGCGCGGATTCGAGATCGGTGGAAATGGTCGGGTCGTCCGCCCCGGCGGCGGGGCTCATCGGGGCTCCACGGCGTCGTAGCGCAGGCCGCTGGAGACGGCACCGCCGGTGGCGTGCCGGGAGCGACCGAGCCACAGGTGCACCGAGCCGTCCACGCCCCGGGCCAACTGCCAACGGCGCAGCACCCGCACCCCGGACCGGCCGATCTCCTCCTCGGGTACGGCCAGTTCGACCACCCCGGTGCCGCCCGGACCGGGCCGCCAGTCGAGCAGCCGGCTGTGCCCGGACACCGGGACGGGCGGCCCGTCACGGGTCGGCTGCTGGATCGGCACCCGCCGCAGCCGCACCGCCGTCGGGTCGTCGGGCATCGGGGTGGGGACGAGCGGCACCCAGTTCTCCGGCACCGTGGTGGCGAACGCGTAGGACAGCTCGGGCACGGTCACCGGGCGTCCGGTCACCGGGTCGACAGGCGGCGGATCGGACACCGGTGGACGGGGCGGGACGGCCGCCCGGGCGACCTGCGCGCTGCGGTCGATCCCCCGGCCGGTCGCGCCGGTCACCGTACGCTCGATCGCCCAGGCCAGGTTCGCCATCTCGTCCCGGCCGAACCGGACCTCCTCGACCGGCTCGGAATCCAGTGTGGTGGCTGCCGTCGCGGGCAGGACCAGCACGTCGGCGGGCCCGTCGGTGACCGCGCCGGACGGCCGGAACAACGCCCAGCCGCGCCCGCCGGGAGCGGCCGGCACCAGCGTCGGGGTGCCGAACGTGTCGGTGACGATCAGCGACCGGATCCGGGTGGCCGAACCGACAGGCAGTTCCAGTGGCACCACGAAGTGGTCGTTGGCGTAGACCAGGCCGTACTCGAGCAGGAACATCCGGGCCAGGTCGGCGGCGCCCGCCCCGACCTGGGCCAGGTTGATCCGGGAGTCCTCCATCTCCCAGAACCGGGTGGCCGGCATCCCGGCGTAACCGACCGGGGTGGGCAGGGTGACCCGGACCAGCTCCTGGCTGGCCGGCTGCGCCTGCAACGTGTCACCGGGCGCGTTGTCGAAGTGGTACCAGTCCAGTCGGTCACCGTCGTACTCCCGGGCGGCGAGCACCAGCTCACCGGCCGACCCGGCGGCGGCGACGGAGAACTCGTACTCCATGCGCTCCCGCTGCCAGGCGGTGTCCTCCAGCCCGGCGGTGCTGATCAGCGGGTGGAAGTCGGCCGGCGGCCACGGTGGGCTCGCCGGCCGGGGGTCGACCCCGGGCGAGATGACCGCCGGTAGCTGCAGCAGGTATCCCCCGGGTGGGCCGGGCGGCCGGGGCGGCACCCCCAGCCAGGCCAGCCAGCCGACGATCGCGGTACGCACCGCGCCCGCCAGGGCCGGCGGCACCGGCACGTCGGTGTCGACCGTCCCGGCCGCGCAGGCCCGCAGCAGCAGGTCGCCGTGCGGCACCCGGCCGGCGACCACCCGCAGGTAGCCGACCGTGGCCGCGTCGGCCGCCGACGGGGCGTCCGGCGGCACTGCGGGGATCCGGTAGCGGCGGGCGACCGCCGGTGCCAGCTCGGCGGCGCCGGCCTCGGCCAGCAGCCGCAGGAACTGCTGGCCGGTCTCCACCGAGAGTCGCAGGTCGTCGGCGGTGGCCGCGCCCTCCCGCTCGGCCAGCGCTTCCAGCGGGATGTGGGCCGGCAACCCGATGGTGCTGCCCGAGGCGGCACCCGGGCGGTACCTGGTGAACGGGGTCACCTCGGCGTGCACCCGGGCGGCCACCGGCGAACCGGCGTCCTCTCCGGTGAACTCGCCGAACTGCCACTGCCGGGCGAGCAGCCACAGCGGATCGGCGGTGCGTGCCTCCAGGGCCGGGCTCAGGTCGCCCCGCCGGGTACGCGGCTCCAGCCGGGTCCAGGTCGTCACCGAGGCCGACGGATCCGGTGTGGCATCGGGGGGGACGGCCGACGTCGGCCGGTGGTCCTGTCCGAGGTGGGTCATCGGCCCTCCTGCTCATCAGTCGCGGGTGCCGCGTCCGGAACGAAGTCGGTGGTGGTCGCCGCCTCGGCGACGTTGGTCGGCAGGTAGAACGCGGGCAGGAACTGCCCGCCGGCACCGAGCGAGTCGAGGTCGGTGACCCGGGCGATCGCCAGGTCGAGGGTCTCCTCGACGGCCTGGGCCAGGCCCGCCGGCTGCCAGCTCGGGGTCCCGTCGGCGCTGACCGCCAGCAGCACCGCCTGGGCAGCGGCGGCGGCCGGCGCGTCGTACTCGAAGGTCAGGCCGGTCCGGGTCCGGGCGGCCGGCACCACCTCGGTCCACTCGTCGACGAGCAGACCGTGCACCGGCCGGACGGGGTCGAGGTCGCCGAGGCTGACCAGGACCAGCGAGGTCGGTTGGCTGTCGGGTGGCGGCGGGGCCTCACCCACCCACCGGTCGTCGGCCCGGTAGGGCAGTTGGGCGACCCTGACCCGCGCCGGCACCCGCACCACCCCGCCCGCGTCGAGGGCGTCGGCGTAGGTCAGCGCCTCCTGCAACCGGCCCACCGCCGGGCGGACCCGACCGTAGCGGGCCAGCCAGCGTCGTACCGGGTGGGGCGAGCCGCCCTGCAGGGCGTCGCTGGCGGCGAGTGCGGTGGCCAGCGCGGTCGGGTCGGGGGCCCGGCTGGCCGACAGCACCGGCATGTCGGCGCCGAGCAGGGCCCGTACCCGCGCGACCTGCAGTTCGCGGCGGGCCTGCGGTGGCGCGTCCGGGTCGTCGAAGTCGGTCTCCGGGTCGCAGTCGCAGCCGTCCAGCGGGCACGCCACGGTGCCCCGGGCCTCGGCGACCAGCCGGCAGTGCGCGGCGATCCGCCGGGCCAACTCGTCGCCCGCGGACCGGCCGGCCTCCGCCACCTCGGCATCGCTGTGCGGTGGCGGGAACACCCCGACGACGCCGAACCCGGCGGCCGTGCGCAGCGCGTCACGCACGGTGGTCCCGCCCCCGGCCGGGTCCGCCGGGCCGCCGGCGGGACGCAGGTCGTCGGCGGTGGCGCGGGCGAGCTGCCACAGCTCGGTGGCCTCGTGCCGGGTAGCGTGGTCGACCTGTACCGGCGCGTCGGACTCGGTGCCCAGGTCGGCGGCGAGCAGTTGCCGGCTCCGGCCGAACAGGTCACGCAACGCCGCGACCGCAGACAGGAACTCGGCCAGGCTGACCCGGGAGGCAGGCCAGTCGGGATCCCGGTCGTAGTCCAGCGCCAACCGCCAGTCGGGGGTCACCCGGGACGGTGCGAAACTGCTCCAGGCGACCAGTTCGATCCGCCGGTCCAGATCGGTGCCGGCGGGCACGCCCGGGTGCGGCGGTGCGGCGAGGTGGTCCACCGCCGCTGCCCCGAGAAAGTCCAGGCTGCCCTCGACGGGGTCGGTGACGTCACCGCCGTCGGGTGCGTACCAGCGCATCCGCCAGCACACCCGGTCGGCGGGCGGCAGCAGCGCGGCGGTCAACGCGTCGACCGCCGCGCCGATGATCCGGGGCTGCGCGGACCGGCCCGCCGGCCAGTCCACCCGTCGGCCGGCGAACCGGTCGTCGAGGTGGAACAGCAGGGCGACCCGGTGGGTCACCGTCACCCCACTTGCCGGGGTACGGGTGAAGTGCAGTTCCGGCGGGCTGCCGGCCGCGCCGGAGGCGACGTCCACCGCCGCGGCGGCACGGTCCATGTCGCCCACGGCAAGCTGGTGCACGCCCTCGGCGAGCAGGGCGTCGGCGACCGCGTCGGCGTGCTCGGCCAGCTCGTCGAGCACCTCGCCGACGGCGATCCGGGCGGCACCGGGCAGCTTCGCCAGCTCGCCGGCGAGCGCGCCGGCCCGGTGCAGCCGGTGCAGTTCCAACCCGTCCGCGACGGCGGTGGACGCGACGGTGTCGACGATGCTCGGCGGTCCGCCGTCCTCGGCCGGGTCGACCCGGTGCGCGCGCACCGGGGCCAGCCTGCGGAACAGCGGGAGGTACCGGTCGAGCGGGCCGTCCGGATGGTCGTGCAGGCCGCGCTCGAACCGGTAGCCGAGCAGCTCGCCCAGGGCCTGACCGTCGCGCATGCCGGCGAGGAGCTGCCCGGCCAGCCGGACCCGGCGCGAGGAGAGGTCGACCGCTACCGGGTTGTCGTCGCCGCCGCCGTGCGAGCGCCACGCGCTGCGCAGCACGGCGGCGGTGGCCGCCTGCGCCGGGGACGGGGCGTGCACGTGACCCGCTCCGGCCGGGGCCGCCACCAGTTTCGCCGGCACCGTGGGGTCCAGCACGTGGGCGGGCCGGTCGACCAGGGTGGGCGGTGGTGCAGGGCGCAGGTCGGTGAGCCAGCCGTACGCGCCGATGTGCAGCCCGTCGGGCGTGCCGGGCGGACGGGTGGCCGGCAGCCGGTCCAGCCGGTTACCTGCCAGGGAGGTGACCCAGGCGTCCAGCCGGTGCGCGGCGAGTCCGAGCGTGCCGGCGACGTACCGGTCCAGGTCGTCCGGGTCGAGGGTGGCCGTGTCCAGCCCGGTCGCCAGGCCCTCCAGCGCGCCGCGCAGCTCGCGCAGGTCGGCGGTGGCCGCCAGGTGCCGGGCGTCACCGTCCCCGGTCGCGGCGGCCAGGTAGTCGCCCACACTCCGGCCGCCGGTGCCGGGCACGGTGACCGCCAGCCGCCGGCGCAGCGTCGGCGTGACCTCGCCCGGTCGGACGTCGACCAGTTCCGGCTCGGGGATCTCGGCGGCGGCCGGCAGCCCGGCGACCTGCGCGAGCAGGTCGGCGGCGGCCGAGTGTTCGGCGATCAGCGCCGCCCGCAGCAGCCGGTGGAACAGCGGCACCGGCCCGTCGGCGGCGGGTGCGACCGGAATCCGGTCGCCGCGCAGGCCCACCGCGGCCAGCGCGTCGAGGTAGGCCCGGATCCTCTCGGCCCGGGCCGGGCCGGGTGCGGCCACCAGCGGGGTGCCCAGCGCGAAGGCACCCTCGGCGAAGACCGCCAGCGACAGCCGGGGATCGACCGGGCCACCCAGACCGAGCGCGGCCAGCAGCGCCCGGCCGGGTTCGACGACCTGCTGCCGCCAGTGCGGGCCGAGTTCGAGCCGGGCGAACCGCCACAGCCAGCTCACGTAGTCGTTGCCGAGCATGCTGCGGGCCCGAACCTCCAACACCCGGGCGTCGGTGGCCAGGATCTCCACCATGGTCTGCTCGGGGTCGGGCAACCCGGGCCGGATCCGGGGGGCCGGGGCGGCCAGCCAGACCCGCTGCCAGAGTTCGCGCAGCACGGGGACCGCCCGCGCCTCGGCGGGGTCGGCCGGCTGCCAGCGGCGCAGCGCCGCGACCGGAAGCAGCCCGTAGGGCTGGGCACCGACGCGCAGGGTGGGCAACGGCCCCTCCGGGTGCAGGTGCTCGACGAAGTGGGCGCGTAGTCTCCGCTGCTCGTCGGGGGTGGCCACCGGCAGCAGGTGCCGCAGCATGCTGCCCGGTCCGGCCGGCCAGAGGGCCCGCCGGACCAGCCGGGCCATCCGCCGTTCGTCCCGGTCGGCCGCGGCGGCACGGGCCAGCGCGGTAGGCGCGTCGGCGCGCACCGGCCGACGGCGGACGGCCGCCAGGTCGTCGGCCATCGGCGCGGTCGGGGACGCCCCGGCCGCTACGGCACGCAGCGGTACGGCCAGAGCCCGGCTGGCCAGGGCGGCGGCGTTCTCGTCCGGCGCACCGGTGTCGCCGGGTACCACGTCGGTGCCGGTGACCCGGGCGACCGGGGCACGCGCGGTCACGGTGACCGTCTCGGTGTTGTTGGTCGGGGTGCCCGGCGGCAGGAAGGCCAGCCCGTCGGTGGCGGCGTGGGCCTCCAGCAACCGGCCGAGCTGCGCGGCGGACACGTCCGGCGCGGTGTCGGTGTCGACGCCGAAGACCAGCAGGCGGTCCACCGGTTGGGGCCGGCCGGCGCTGTCGGTGGGCACGTCGACGGCGAAGGCCATTCCGGCGGCCACCGCGGCCGGGTAGTCGACCATCCAGCGCATGCCCTCGTCGACCGGGGGTGCCGTGGCGCCACCCGCCCCGGCCGGGGTGCGGGTCGCCGGGTCGGCGGGCGGCACCGGGGTCGGTCCGGCGGCCAGGTCGCGGGTCACCGGCAGGGAGACGCCGGTGAACAGCGTGTCGTCGGTGGTCCGGCCCACCGCGTACCAACGGGTGGGTAGCAGTCGGACCCGGGCCGGTTCGCACCACGGCGCCGGGCGGCGCAGCGGGTCGGGCAGGTCACCGGTCGACGGGTCGGGCTCCATCACCCGGGCGATCCAGCCGGCCCGGGTCTCCCCGAACCGCCGGACCAGCTCGGCCCAGGCCTCCGTACCCGGCCCGGCCGGCAGCGGGTCACCGGCCGGTACGGCACCGCCGGTCGGGGCGGTGCCGTCGGCGGTCGGACCCTGCCAGTACGCCTGGCCGGCCGCCACCTCGTCGTCGGTGAGCCGGGGTTCGTGGCTGTCGATGTGGATCTGGTCGGGATAGACCCGGATCCGCAGCGAGGCACCGGCGAACCGGGTCTCCAGCCGGACCGGCAGCAGCGCCAGCGGGTATCCGGTGGACAGCGTCCACGGGGTGCCGGTGAGCGCGTCGGACAGCGGCGTCGGGGTGGCCTGCGGCTGCGCCAGCGAAGGCCGGGTGGCCTGCGGCTCCCCCGACGACGGTCGGGTGGCCGGCGGGACAGCGGTGGTGCCGGCGGGGCGGGGTGCGACGGTCATGGTTGGGTCTCCGGCGTGAGCAGCAGGTCGCTGGCGTGGCGGGCGAGCATGACGGGCCGTTGCAGCGCCACCCGGGCCATGTCGGCGGCGTTGCGGCCGAACACCGCGCCGTCCACCGGCGTGGCCGGGAAGCCCGGCGCGTAAGGGGAGAGGAAGCGGGCACCGGCGGGCAGGTCGCCCCAGTGCAGGTCGTCCCAGTGCTGACCGGCCCAGACCGGGGTGCCCGGCGAGGCCGACGACGGCGGGTCGGCCGGCTCGGTGTCCAGACCGAACCGGGGTGCGGTGGGTTGCTCCCGCAGGACGAAGAAGTAGCCGGGATCGCCGTGCGCCTGGTCGGTCGCGCCACGGGCCTGTTCGGCGGTGAACGGGAAACCGAACAGCAGCAGGTCCGGGGAGAGCCAAGCCTGGAAGATCGGCGGCAGGTCCACCCCGGTCGGCTCCCGCCGCGACCCGACCCAGCGGGCCCGCCGCATGGTGACCACCGTGGACGGGAACCGGCGCAGCACCTCGCCCCGGATCACCAGGACCAGGGACTGCTCGTCGGCGGCGCCGACCGCGGTCAGGTGGCTGCCGAGCGGGCCGGTGCGCCAGGCATCGTCGGTCAGCGGTGGGATGTCGGTGAGCGGCCCGCCCGCCGACGCCGCGCCACGGACGTCCCAGAACTGCCGGAACCAGGTCTGCCGGGGATCCGCGGGGAAACCCCGCCACAGCATCTCCCGGCTCATCTCGTGGTTGAGCCCGACCAGGAACGCCTCGATGAACCGGGGATTGGCGGCCAGCGCGGTCATCGTCTCCGGCGCCACCGCCGGCAGGTTCGGCACCACGTACTCCTGGGACAGCCCGCGTAGCAGCTCGTAGCTGGGCACGTCGAAGGTGATCCCGGCCAGCAGTCGGCGCAGCGGGTCGCCGGTCGGGGGCAGCACGTCGACCAGGAGGTCACCGGCGACACTCAGCCCGGCCAGCACCTCACCGGCGACCGCGGTCTCCGGGCGTACCGTGGCGCGCACCGCGCCCGCCGCCGGGGCGAGGGGCACCCGTGTCGGCTTCGGGTCGGCGGCCAACCGTTGGGCCGGGGCCAGCCGGTCCTGGTGGTTCGCGGCGGCGGCGATGAACCGGTCGCCCATCGCGCTCCGCGCCGCAACCAGGTCGGTGCGCAGGTCGCCCACGAGCAGGCTGCAACCGTGTCCGGTCGGCGCGTCCGCCGCGCCGGGGATGTCCTGCGGCGGGCTCCAGATCACCGGCACGCCGTCGGGATCCAGGTCGAAGCCGACCCTGGTGGTGAGCACCCCGACCCGGGAGCGGTACGCCACCACCAGGTCGGGACGACGGGTGCCGCTGACGTCGACGACCGCCGCACCCGCCGCGCCGCCGGCGGCCACCGCCGCCTCACCGGCGACCGGCAGCGGGCCGGTCCAACCCGGGTCGGCGATCCGGCCGCGCCGGTTGATGCCCCGGCCGGTGAAGTACCGGGCCGCCGGCAGCCCGGCCGCGTCCGTGCCGGCCATGAAGACCAACAGGTCCGGCACCTGGTCGCCGGTCATGTCGACCACGTCGACGCTGACCGAGTGGATCGCCGTGAAGGTGTACGGGGTGGGCAGCGAGTCCGTCCAGCCCCGGGTGACCCGGCCGGCCGCGTCCAGCCCCCAACCGACCCGGTAGAACACCCGGCTGGTCGCCCGTGCCGGGTCGGTGCCGTTGACGGCGTACCCGATGACGAGCTCGGGTGACCCGTCACCGTCCAGGTCGGCGACGGTGACGTCGACCGCGTCGGCGTGCCCGCCCACCGGATCGGGCAGTTCGTACGGGCCGGTCCAGCCGCCGGTGGCGGTGCCGTCGGCGTCGATCCCGCTGCCGACCCAGTAGGCCAGCCGCCGGGTGCCGGGCGCGCTGCCGGCCAGCACCGCCACCGCGATCAGGTACGACGGTCCGCCGGCGGCGAGCATGCCGGCGGTGATCGAGGTGGCCGCTGCGGGCACGCCGGTGAACGGTCCGGCCACCGGCGCGGTGAGCGTGTCCTCCCGCAGCAGGCCCGCCTCGTCGAGGTGGTGGACGGCCTGCGAACGGATCCGGCTGCCGGCTCCCTCGACCACCTGGTACGACACCAGCAGCGAGGAGAGCAGGCCGAGCCGGGGCGCGAACCGGACGTGCGCCGCGGCCGGGGCGGTGTCCGGGCCGGCACCCCGTGGATCGGCCGGAGTGCCGTGGTCGACCCATCCGACGGCCCGGTCGCCCCAGGTGTAGGCGGCCAGCCTCCCGTCGGCGGTCCGGACGAAGATCTCGCCGGCCCGGTCGTCGCCGACGACCGGGCCGGGCCGGTGCGCGGCGATCCCGTTGGCCGGTCGGCCGATCTCCTCCCAGTTCCAGGAGTAGACCCCTGTCGCGTCGTTGCGCCACTGGTAGCGGCCGTACAGCCGCAGGTCGTCCGGGTCGCCCTCGGGGTGGGCCAGGACGAGCAGCTCCGGCTCCTCGTCGTAGCCACTGGTCACGGTCTGTTGACCCAGCGAGACGATCCGCAGGTTCTGCGCCAGCGGAGGGCGGAAGGACACCCGGCCGTGGTTGACGGCCCCGCCCCAGCCGGGCACCCGGGTGACCAGCTCACCGGTCGGGGTGAGGTAGCCGAAACCGTCGGCCCGGGGGTGGCTGAGGGTGTGGTAGGCCGCCGGGGAACCCCAGGTCGGCGGCGGCTGCCCGGGACCGTCGGCGACCAGACTCCACTGCCCGGTGTGGACGAAGAGCCGCTGGGCGGAGGTGGCCACGAACACGCCGGCCGGGGTCGGGCGCGGTGAACCCCACAACCGCTCGCCGGTGGCGAGCTGCGGGCGGCCGAGCGAGATCCAGGTCCGGGCCACGGTGGCGAAGCGGTACAGGTCACCGCCCGGGGCGAGCATGAAGATGTCGGTGCCGCCGGCGGTGGGTCGGCTGGCGGCACCGCCGGGTGGGCTGCCGCAGTCCGTCCACACCCACCGGTCGCCGTCGTAGCGACGCTCGTAGAGCCGACTGTCGCGGGTCCGCACGTACACCCGGTCGGGGGCGACGGTGGCACCGGAGGTCACCACCCGGGTGCCGGCCGGGGCGCCGTGGTCCCGCCAGGTCCAGGCCCCGTCGAGCCGGCGTCGCTCGAACAGCCGGCCGTCGGCGGCGGCCACGAAGAACCGGTCCGGGCCGAGCAGGTCGCCGCCGTTGCTGGCCAGCGTGGTGACCGGGTCGTCCGCGGCGGCTCTCACGAGGGACGTCGGAGCCAGCGTGGCGGCCGGATGCCACCACGGGTCGGCCGCTTCGAGGAGTTCCCGGGTCAGCCGGGCGATGCCCTGCTCCTGCGGGACCAGATCATCGAAGACGACGCCGCCGGCCGGGATCCGGGCCGGCGGCACCGGGCTCGCGCCGCCGGCCAGCCGCAGCAGCGCCGCCGGTGCCGGCGCGGCGGGACGCAGCCGGCGGGCGAGTGGGCCGCGCGGACGGGCCAACCGGCGGAACGGCGCGCTGGTCGCCGCGCGGGCGCCGGCGTTGCCGTCGAGTAGTTCGTCCAGCGACTCGACGGGGGCAACGCCGGCGCTGGTCAGCCCGGTCGGGGCGGGGGCGGGGACCAGGTCGTGCACCGGACGGGCCAGCGCGACGAGCTGGTCGTCGCCGAGGGCGTTTCCGGGTGCCGTCGGGTCGACCCGCTTGGCGAACAGGGCGGTGGCGCTGTCCCGGGCCGCCTGCCCACGCCGCAACTGCTCGTTGACCTCGGACAGCTCGGCGGCCCGCTGCCAGGCGGCGGCGGCCAGGTCCTCCTGGTGTTTCTGGACGACCTGGGTACCCAGCGCCGCCGCCGCCCGGTAGCGCGGGTCGAGGTTCAGCCCGGCCAGCCAGCGCGGCTCGCTGCCCGGCGGTGGCACCTGCCCCTGCTGGCGGTGGATCTCGCCGTACAGCGGTGGGGTGAACCAGTCCTCGACGTGGGCGAGCAGCTCGGTCATCCGGGCCTGCCAGGGTGCGGCGGCGGCCGGCTGCCAGACGGTGGGGGTCATGCTGGGCGAGGCGAGCGCACCCTCGAACGCGAGCACGGAGCGGCCCTCCACGCCGGCGGGTGCGAGGTCGGGCAGCCCACCGCCGGCGGCGGCGATGTCCACCGGCTGCCGGCCGACGTCCGCCGGCAGGGCCCGGCCGCGCAGCCGCCGGGCCAGCGACTCGAAGTCGCCGTCCGGGCCGGTGCGGAAGGTCCAGTGGTGGTAGACCGGCAGCACGATCGGGGCCTGCGGATCGGCTGCCGGGGAGCCCACGCCCCAGGCCGGCACCAGTGGACCGGCGTCGACCGGCAGGCCCAGCCCGGCACGCACACCGGCGTCGAAGGCCGGTACGACGGCGGCCAGGTAGTCGGTGCCCGGGGCCAGCCGTCGGGGGCAGATCAGCCGGGACAGGGTGCGCTGCGGCGCGTCGGCGAGGATGTCGGCGACGTTCTCGTCCTCGGCGAGGGCCAGCACCTGGACGTGTGCCCAGGCCCAGGACTCGGCGAGGTCGGGGAGCTGCCCGGCGGTGGTGGCGAGTCGGGCCAGCGGCTGCCCCGCCGAGGTGTCCAGCCGACCCTGCGGGCCCGCCGGGACGACGACGAGCACCAGCCAGGGACGCAGCCGGCCCTGCGGATCGGGCTTCGCCGGGGTGTACCGCCAGGGCAGGTCGGGCAGGTCGAACTCGACCGCCGCGAACAGGGTCACGTCGACGTTGTCCGCGCCCGCCGCCGGGTGGCTGCGGATGATCTGCTGGCCGTCCAGGCCGGTCACGTCACCCGGCCCGTGCAGCAGGGCGGTGGTGGTGCCGACGAGGTCCACCGGTTCGACCCCGACGGGGCCGGTGCCGTGCGCGGTCACCGAGAGCGCCACCTCGGCGCGGGTGTGCGGCAGCGCCCCGCCGAGCGGGTCGGGTACGGAGACGAGTCGGGCGACGCCGTCGCGTACCCAGGGCAGGAAGCGGAGGCCACCCATGTCAGGACACCTTCTCGGGTTCGGCGAGGACGATGGTCGGGTCGGGCACGCGGACACCGACCCGGCGGAACAGCCGGCCGCGGTCTCCCCCGGGGGCCACCTCGGCGGCCTGCGTCGCGGTCGGCAGGGCGGTCGCCGGTGGGCTGACCCGGGCCGGGCGGGGTCGCCGGCCGGTGGGGTGCGGGACGCCCCGGCCGGGCAGCCAGGACGGCCCGGCGTCGCGCAGACCGAGGTCGGCACCGGTGAACCGGGCCGCTCCGGTGGTCCGGCTGCGGGCGTTGGCGGCCGGGCCGGTGGCCGCGAACAGGGCGAGCAGCCCGCCCGGTGCGGCGCCGGTCGCCGAGCGGGCAGCTGGCGTCGCCGGCATCTCCCGTCCGGCGTCCTGCGGGTCGTCGATGATCACCCGGTCGTAGGCGTCGTCGGCGTCGAGCCCGGCGAAGACGGTGGCGTCGTCCGCCGGCAGGGCGGTGCCGTCCGGCAGGGCCACCGCACGGCCGGCCTCCATCCATTCGAAGCCGGGGGTGAGCACCCGCTGCTCGGGGGTCAGGTCGCGGAACTGGCCGGGGGCGAAGTCGTCGAGGATCGGCGCGCCGAGGGTGCCGCGTACCGTGTCGTCGCCGGTGCCGACACTGACCTCGGTCAGGGTGAACCGGTGCGGACCACGGATGCGGGAGGTGCCGATCCGGTGCAGCTCCACGCCGAGGGGCAGGACGTTCTGGCGTACGCCGAGGGTGGCCCCCGGGGAGAGCAGCAGCGCTCCCCCGGCCCCCTCGACCGCCCGTAGGGCCACCGGTTCCGTGCCGACGGTGGCGGCCCCGATCTCCCAGGCGTCCGGGCTGGACAGCGCCGCACCCAGCAGCGCCGCGGCGTCCACCTGGCTGGGTTCCCGCGCGTCGGCCCGCTTCCCGTCGGTCCAGTCGAGCTTGGCCGACACCTCCCACCACAGGAACTTGATGCGCGCCTCCCCCCAGGCCCGCCAGGGGCCGGGGCCGCTCACCCCGAGGACGAGTCGGACCACCAGCAGCTCGGTGCCGTCGTAGGTCAGGGTGACGTACGCGCCGATCTCGGCGGTGAACCAGAACGGCGTGAACTGGAACAGCACGTCCAGCCAGGCCCGGCCGTCGACGGCCAGGGCACCCGCCTCGAAGTGCATCACCAGCTCCGCCCCGAACTGGGCGGTGTTGCTGGTGATCGCCAGGTAGGCGTGGAGTTTGAGGCCCTTGCCGGACTTCTGCAGCGCGATCTCGAACCGCTTGACCGGCGGGAAGCCGGCCGGCGGGCAGAACCTGGGGTGGAACCCGCCGATCGACAGGGCGAACGACGACGAGCGGCCCCACCGGGCCCGGACCATGAACTCGCCGGAGACCGGCCTGCCGAACAGGTGGGAGCCGATCAGGGCGCCGTCGAGGCTGATCTCCCTGCGGGCGACGTCGACGATGCCGGCCGAGTCCAGGCGGAGCCGTCCGGCCGACTGGAAGTCGATGACCAGCCTGCCGAGCAGCAGCACCCGGACCGGGTCGGGGAATTCGACGAGCACGGCGAGGTCCGCGACGACCTGGCCGGAGAGGAAGTTCAGCCGGACCATCGCGCCGAGCACGGTGCCGGTGGGGTCGACCGGGAAGATCCGGCTGAGGGTGGCGATCACCGCCGGTGCCCGGCCCACCACGTCCTCGGGGAACAGCAGCGCGTCCAGGGTCCCGGCGCGGGCGGCGTTGCGGACCTCCTCGGGGTCGCTGCGCCGGTTGTGCCCGACCACCAGCCCCAGACCGGTGATGGAGATGCCCCAGAAGAGCATCAGCCCCGGGTACCACTGGAAGGTGCCGACGACCAGCATCGAGAAGGTGTGGTCGCCGTCGGCCTCGACCAGTCGGCTGCCGTCGGGGTTGCGGGTGTTGAGGATCGCTGTGGCCTGGAGCAGGAAGCCCCGCATCGGTGAAACGCCGTCCTTGGTGGCGATGCCCAACTGGAGGGCGCCGGCGTACATGCCGCGGGGTTCGTCGACGAACAGGTAACCGCCGCCGTTGACGATGCCGTTGTCGATCCGCAGCCCCACCCCGTCCGGGGCCTTGAACCGGGGCACCAGGTCGGCGTTGCCGAGGTTGCCGGTGCCGGCCGGCACCGCGGGCGGGAAGGCGAGGTCGGCGCGGATCCCGATGTTCTCCACCACCGCCCGCAGCGGGCCGAGCTCGGCCCGGACCGTGGTGGTGACGGTCAGGCCGACGCTGGCGGTGGGCGTGCTGGCGGCGAGCGCGATCCGCAGCCCTTCCAGGTGGATGCCGCGCAACGAGAGGTGCATCGGGTAGTCGGCGGTCAGCGCGGCGGCCCCGGACAGGTGCAGGCCGGTCCGTAGCGACCAGCCCAGGCCGAGGTCGAAGCCGAACCGCAGACCGTCGGACGGCAGCAGCCGGGCCAGCAGCCCGTCACCGTCGCCGGCCTTGACGACGAGTTCGGCGCGGCCAGCGGCGAGCATCAGCTCGATGTCGTCCCGGCCGGTGCCCAGCGTCGCCCGACCGCGCAGCACGAGCTGCCCGACGGACAGGTGGGTGCCGTCGGGTGCGCCGATCACCCAGCCGGGCTCGTCCTTCGGCGCGATCCGGGCGATCTCGGCGGAGAACTTCACCGCCGGGCCGCCCCCGGCGAGGGTCACGCCGGCCGAGTTGACCGCGATGGCCGGGCCCGCGCCGGCCAGGTCGGTGGCGATGTTCCAGCGGCCCAGCGCGCCTTCGAGGTGCACCTCGCCGGTGGGGGCGACGATCCCGGTGAGCAGGCCGTCCCAGCAGGCCAGGGCGAGGGTGACGCCGAGGTGGAGCTGGGCGTCCGGGTCGGCGGCGGCCAGTGACCCCGGTCCCTGCCGGCCGGGCAGCGCGGGCGGTTCCCCAACGACCAACGCGGGCTGTCCCCCGCCGGGCAACGCGGCCTGTTCCCCGCCGGGCAGCGAGGGCGGTTCCCCGCCGGGCGGTCCGGCGACGGCGAACCGGAGCCGGAGCAGGCCATCGGCCAGCCGCTGCCCGGCCTCGCCCTGGTCCGGGCCGATGCCCGGCCGCACCCCGTGCGCGGCGTCCACCCCGAACGCGCGCAGCGTGGCGGCGAGCCGGGGCAGCAGCCGCGCGGCCAGCGCGTCGACGGCCTCGGGGGTTTCCCAACCGGCCGGCGCGTACAGCCCCCTGAGGTAACCGCCGGGGTCGGCGACCAGCTCGACGAGCCGTTCCAGGTGCAGTTCGTCGCGGTGACGGGGCAACCGGACCGGCGCGTCACCGGCCGGCATCGGCGGGCTGGCCGGCAGCTCGACGCCGGGGGTGACCAGGCCGAGCAGGGTCAGCAGCGGGACCGTCCAGGGTGCCCGGTGCAGCAGGTAGGTGAGGATCAGGTGGTCGACGAGGTCGTCGGCAAGCGCCTCGGGCAGGCCGGCCGACGGCGGTAGCTTTCCGCGCACCGCCGGGGGCAGCGTGCCGACCTGTCCGAACGCGGTGCCGGCCGCGGTGCCGATCTTCTTGAGTTCGGCGAGCGAGTCCGGCGGGCCGTCGGCGATCGCGGCGTCCAGCGTCCCGATCGCGGCCCCGACGGTGCCGACCCACTGCTCGAACGCGTGCGCGTCGACCCCGCTGACCGCTTCCAGGTCCCAGCCCAGCGCCCGCATCAGCCGGGCCCGCCGCCACGGGTCGGCCGCGCCGAGCACCGGTTCGGCCAGGGTACGGAGTTCGCCCCAGAGCAGGGCGAGGACGTTCCGGTTCCGCTCCACGTCGTCGCTCATGCGTCCGGGTCTCCTTCACTGCGGTGCTGGTCGTCGCGTCGGGGGCTCATCCGGTCACCCGGGACAGGTCGCCGGTGTCCAGCCGCAGCGAGCCGCGCTGCGGTGACAGCGTCCGGTCCGCCGCCGGGAGCACGGCGACCGGAAGCTGGTAGCCGGTGCCACCCGGCCAGGTCGGCCAGGCCCGCACCGCGGCCAGCGCGGCGGTCAGCTCGGCGTCGGACGTGGCCCCGACGACCTGGCCGATCGCGGTGATCAGGGCAGCCTCGTGGGCGTCGGTCCAGCCGGTGGGCGGGCCGGTGAAGTCCGGCCCGAGGGTCCGCGCCACGGTCAGCACGGTCCGCAGTTCGGTGCCGGCGCGGGGCACGGTCCGCTGCTCGGGCGGTTCGCCGGCCACCGGCGCTCCGAGGGCGACCAGGTGGTGGGCACGGTACGTCTGCCAGCAGCCGAGCAGGGCCACCGCCCGTTCCGAGGTGAACAGGTCACCGATCCGCACCCGGCGGGGTTTGCCGTCCGGGCCGGGCACGTCCGGCACCGTGACCGGGGTCGCGCCGGGCGGATCCCACGGGGTGCCGAGCAGGTCGTGCAGGCCCTGGCGGGCGAAGCGCCAGATGCCGTGCCGGACGCCGGGTCGGGTACGCAGGCCGGTGGTGAAGCGGTGCACCCAGTGCCAGCCGCGCAGGTCGAGCAGTTCGCGGACGTACCCGATCGGGGTGCCCGCGCCACCGGTGTGGTCGCTCAGCGCCGGCCGGGCCCGGCTGATCCGCAGCTCGGGGTAGAGCAGGGCACCGCCGTCGACTCCCCAGCCGGGCGTCCCGGACAGCCCGGCCAGCCCGCCCATCGCCTCGTACGCGTCGCGGTCGGTGGCGCGCAGCGCGGCCAGCCAGGCCCAGAGCTGGCCGGGTTGGGTACGCCAGTCCGGCCGGGGCGGCAGGGTCACCGGTGCGGTGCGGGGGCCGTCGGCGGGCCAGCCGAACGGCCCGATCCGCAGCACCCCCTCGTCGGTGCCGTCCAGCACGTCGCACCAGCCGCCGGTGGAGCCGGGTCGGGTGTTCTCGGCGACCGCCCGCAGCACCTTGAAGGTGGACAGCCGACGGCGGGCCGGGTCGGCCACCGCGGGATCGCCGCTGCCGGCGGCGGTGGCCAGCGCGGCCAGCGACGGTCCGCCGACCTCCCCGTCCCTCGGCGGGATCAGCGCCTCGGGGAGCAGTTCGAGGGTCGGCTCGACCAGTGGCCCGGCCCACTGCGGCGCGGCGGCCCGACTGCCCCACCGTCCCAGCGGGATCAGCTCGGGGTGGTCGGCCGGCGCCGGGCCGGCGTCGGCCGGACGGCCGGTCACCACCCGTGAGTAGAGCCGCTGGTCGGCCGGGTGGGCGGTGTCGGCGCGCCAGACGTTGCCGGTGGCGAGCTGTTGCGGGCTGCCGCCGGCGACCTGCCACGCCTCCACCACCACCGGGCAGCGCCAGCGCTTGTCCAGCCAGTGCCGGATGGCGAGCTGGGTGGCCAGGTCGGCGATCCCGCTGACCGGTCCCAGGTAGCGCTCCGACTCCGGCACGTCGACCGCCGCCAACCGGTCGGAGTACCGGGTGGCGGTCGCCCCGGCGGGTTCGTGCGCGACCCGGTCCGCGCGGGCGTACGTCTGGAACTCGCGCACCGCCCAGTAGGTCGTCGGGTCGTACGTGCCGGGGTCACCCGCCGGGCCGAAGCCCAGCGTGGTCAGGTCGGCCTGGAGCCGGGTCACCCACCTGTCGGTGACCAGGGTCGCCGGCCGGTCGACCCCGTCGTAGTGTGCCTTCCCGCCGGCGCGGGCGTCGTGGTCGTCGAGGCGCAACACGTAGCCGTACGGTGCGTCGGCCAGCAGCGAACAGCCGTACGACAGGTCGATGGTGTAGCTGGTCAGCGCGGCGGCCCGGGTCTCGGACGGCAGGTGCCACCAGAGACGCTGGGTGGCCCGCTTGCACTCGCCGGCCGGCCAGTCGAAGGTGATCTCGCCGAGGTTGTTGTGCCCGACGATCTCCTTGCCGTTGCCCCAGGTGCCGAGATACCCGTCTAGGTTGCGGGCGGCGGCCAGGTACTGCGCCAGCGCCTGCTCGCGGGGCAGCCCGGCCGGGTCGAGCACGGTCTGCGGGGTGCCGTCGCGGCGAACCGTCGGGTCGGCCTCGTCGTGGTGGGCGAACTGCACCTGGACGCTCCACTCCGGCGGCCGGCCGAGCAGCTTGAGCCGGTCGTGGTCGCTGACCGCGGGCCGGCCGGAGACCCACCAACCGGACACGGCGTCGGCGGCCACCCCGACCTGGACCCCGGCCTGGAAGCGTCGCCCCTGCCGACCCTCGTCCTCGTTGGCCCAGCCCACCAGGTCGATGCGGCCGAGGCTGTCCAGCAGCGGCACGTACCCGACGTCGTGCAGCAGCCGGGTCAGGGCCACCTCGTTGCGCAGGGCGCTGGAGACGAACCCGGCGATCACCCCTTCGGTGCGGTTGACCCCCTGGAAGGGGTGGGCGCGGTCGGGGCCGCTGGCGTACGGCAGCGTCGCGGAGTAGCGGATCCGCTCGGCCGAGCCGAAGTGGATGTCGCCGCCGAGCATGACGATCCGGCGGCGACGGACGCCGTCCGGGCCGGGCGGCGCGGCGGAGAGCAGCCGACCGAGGAACTTGTGGGTGGCCGCGTCGCTGGTGATCCAGGCGTCCTCGGCGTCGGCCTCGTACCGGCCGGCGATGGCCTTCATGGCCGGCTGGGCGAGCTGTTCGAGCAGCGGCATCCCGAACACGGCGACCGGCTGCGCCAGCACGGTGACCGCCTCGTCGTCCAGCACCCCGCCGCCGCTGACCATCTCGTCGAGCGGGTGGTCGGCGAGCAGCAGCCCGCCCGGGTGCCCGGCGCCGGCCGGATACTCCCGCCAGGTGCGGGTGTCCAGGGCGACGAGCTGGTAACGCGGCCAGGTGACAGTGAAGTGGTAGCTGAGGGCACCGGCGGGGCGGGCCGGCCGGCCGTCGGCGCCGATCGCGGTGGGCAGGCCGAGGCGTTCGCGCAGTCGCAGGTCGTCCACCGCCGCCGGGGCGGCCAGCCAGCCGCTCAACGCGGTCAGCAGGTCCCGGCCCGGCTCACCGGCCGCGCCCTGCTCGGTGAACCGGTCGGGGGTGTTGCCCCAGGCCTGGAAGACCGCGTACGCGGCCATCGCGTTGCGCACGACGCGCCGGCCCAGTTCGGACCCGACCACCGCACCGGTGACGAACTCCCGGGTCATGTTCCAGTCGTCGGTGACCTCGTGGTCGTCGGCGATCATGTAGGTGGCGACGTTGGCCAACGACCGGCGTACGGCGACCAGGCCGCGCTGGAAGTTCTTCAGTCGGATCGCCTGCTCGTGCCAGCGCAGGAAACGACGGATGATCTTCTGCTGCTGGCTGCTGGCGTCGTAGGCGCGACCGACCAGCAGCCGGTCGTAGACGGTGTCGCCGGGTCCACCGCCCTGCGGGTCACGCAGGATCCGGGTGTCGGCGGGGAAGACGTGCTCGAACCGCGGATAGGTCGCCGGCCAGAGCTGGTCGGACCAGGCGAGCAGGTACATGCAGGCGTACTCGCGCAGCGACATCAGGTGGCTGTCGGCCTCGCCCGAGGTGAACTTCGCGTCCCGGGCCAGGGTCACCGCCCGGTTGCCGGGGGTGAACAGCCGGTCGGCGGGCGGGCTGGTGGAGCCGTCGGGGAGTAGTTCCGGCGGCAGGCCCAGGGTTGCCCCGATGCCGGGCAACGCCGGGACGGCCGGCTGCCCGTCCCGGGCGGGCACCGCGTCGTGCCCGTGCACCATCGCCAGCAGCACGTCGGCGACGTCGTCTGCGTAGATCTGGTCACCGCCGAGCACGAGCTGGTGCGGGCGTACCGTCGGGTCGCCGCCGGCCGCCGCCAGGATCGGGTCCAGGACGGCCAGCGCGTCGTGGCCCTCCCCGTGTGGCTTGCGGCACGACCCGTGGAAGATCCGCAGCTTTCCCGGGTCCGCCGGTGGCGTCACGAAGCTGGGGTAGCCGGGTGCGCCGCCCGTCGCCCGGGGGTCACCGGCGTAGCTGAGCAGCGACCGGGCGGCGGTCTCGTCGACGGCCACCGCCCCGGCGGCCAGCAGGCTCGACCAGTTGCCGGTGGAGCCCGGGAAGGCGAGGTCGTAGCCGTACAGGCGGCCCTCCCGTAGGCCGCCGACGGCCTGGACGGTGGCCACGTAGAGGTTGCCGCCGAGGCGGACCGCGGTCCGGCTGCCCGTCGCCACCGTCGCGCCCCGGGCGTAGGTCGGGCCGGGGCCGGTCTCGAACACGGTGAGGGTGACGGTGCAGGCGGACCGGACGGCGACGAAGACCGCCGCGCTGCCCGGATCGACCCGGCGCACGATCGGCCCACAGACAACGTGGGGTGGTCCGCCCGGAGCGTCCATCGTCGAGGTTCCTTTCACAAAGTCCACCAGCCGAATGCGGTCACGGGTCGGCGCGTCGTGCTGCCCGACCTGCGGGACATCGGCCCGTCCCCGCCGGCTGCCCGTGCCGTGGCACGGGGACGCGCCACGGCGGGTTCGGCCGCTGCGGTAGCGGCGCACGGCAGTCTGCGCGGCGGTCGCTCCCGTCCACCAGGGACGGGCGTCCCGGGTGGACGGGACACCGCCGCTCGGCCGTACGGACAGCCGTCCCCCGGCCCGTTCGGGCGGCGGCTGTCCGGGGGCAGAATGAGCGGCTGTCATGACCTTCCGCTCCGGCGACGAGCCGCCCGCGCCGCACCGCGACACCCGGCACCGGGTCGCGGCCTGGACGGTGCTCGGGCTGACCGCGACGCTGACCGTGGCGGCCGTGGCCACCTGGTGCGCGGTGCTGCCGCCGATGACCACCACCCAGCTCTTCTCCCTGGTCGACCTGATGGACGGGGTGATCTACGGCGGGGTCGCCTGGCTGATCCTCGGCCGCCGGGCGCACCTCGCCGGCTGGATCGTCGCGGCGGCGGCGCTCGGCGGTTCGCTCGCCGCGTTCGCCGCGCAGTGGACCCTGCTGGCCGAGCGGCATCCACAGTGGTGGGCACCGGCCGCGCTGACCAGCGCCCACCACTGGGCCTGGCTACCCGGCCTGTACGGCCTGGTGGTGCTGATGCCGTGGCTGCTGCCCGACCGGCCGATGCGGCGGGGTGCCCGGGTCGCCGTCGCCGCCGGGGTGCTCTACCTCGCCTGCGCCCAGGTCGCGGCGTTGACCGCGCCGGCGCCGTACGGACTGTTCCCGATCAGCGATAGCGGGCTGCGGGAGCTGCGTGTCGACCTGTTCGGGCCGATCATGCCCGCGCTCGTGCCGTTGGGGCTGATCGCCGCGGCCGGGGCGGCCTGGCGGTGGCGTACCGGTCCGCCGGGGCAGCGGCACGGGATGGGTTGGCTGACCGTCGGGAACCTCCTGCTGTGTCTGGCCTTCCTGCTGGTCTCGCCGCCGTGGTGGCCGGGCTTCGGGCCAGCCTGGGCCGCGCCGTCGCTGATGCTCGCCTCACAGGCGTTCTTTCCTGCCGCCGTGCTCGTCGTGGTGCTCCGGCAACGCTTGTGGGGAATCGAGGTGGCCGTCCGGCGGACCCTGGTCTGGCTGTTGATGACCGCCGGCGTCATCGCCACCTACATCGGTGCCGTCACCCTGCTCGACCGGTGGGTGCCTGCGGGTTCCCTCGCCCCGAAGATCGTGGTCACCGCGCTGCTGGCCGCCGCCTTCCAGCCGGTACGCCAGTGGGTGCAGCGACGGGTCGACCGGTTGGTGCACGGCGACAGCCAGGAGCCGCTGATGCGGCAGGTCGTCCACCGGCTGCGCGACGCCGACTCCGGCGGACAGTTGATCGAGAACGTGGCTCTCGCCATCGCCACCTCGTTGCGCCTGGACCGGATCACCATCACCGTGACCGACCGGTGGGGTGCGGGCAGCGCGCCCACGGCCTACACCGGCTGTCCCGGGGACCACCAGCCGACGCCGACCGGCGCGGGGCAACTCACCGTCGACCTGGTCAGCGGTCAACGGACGGTCGGTCGGCTGACCGCCTGGCCACGGCCGGGGGAACGGCTGGGCGGCCACGCCGCCGCCGCGCTTGCCGACCTGTCCCCGGTGGTCGCCGCCGTCGTCGACCTGGCCAGCACCAACGAGGCGCTGGCCAGGTCCCGGGCGCGCCTCGCCGAGGCCCGCGACGAGGAGCGTCGTACGCTGCGTCGTGACCTGCACGACGGACTCGGACCGGCACTGAGCGGGATCGGGCTCGGCCTGGCTGCGGTGCGTAACCTGCTCCATCGGGACGTGACGATGGCCGGGGAACTGCTCGACCGGCTCGTCGTCGAGACCACCGAGCGCGCCGAGGAGGTACGCGACCTGGCCCGCGACCTGATGCCGCCGGTCCTCGCCGACGGCGATCTCATCCCGGCCCTGCACACCCTGCGCGAGCGGTACGCCGTCGCCGGCCTCGACATCCGCGTGGCGGCCCCGGCGCAGCTCGGCCCGTTGCCCGACACCATGGCGACCGCCGCCTACGGAGTGATCACCGAGGCGGTCCGTAACGTCCACCGGCACGCCGGGGTCGGCGTGTGCACGGTCACGCTCGTCCACCGGCCGGACCGGGTGAGGATCACGGTCGCCGACGACGGTTGCGGGCCGCCTCCGCCCACCCGGTCGCGTGGGGTCGGACTGCAGTCGATGCGGGAGCGGGCGGCCGGCATCGGTGGCACGTTGACCATCGGCCCCACCTCGACCGCCGGCAGGCCGCAGGGCACGGCCGTCACCCTGACCATCCCCACCCCGGGAGCCGGGACGTGACGTCGCCGATCCGGGTGGTCGTGGTGGACGACCACCCGGTGTTCCGACTCGGCATGACCGCGCTGCTGTCCACTCTGGACGGCATCCGCTGCGTCGGCGAGGCCGCCGACGTCGACGCCGCGCTGGACGTCGTCGCGACCGAACGTCCCGACGTGGTGCTGATGGACCTGCACTTCGCCGAACGGTCCGGGATCGAGGCCACCCGGATCATCACCAGACGCTCACCGCAGACCGGGGTGCTCATCGTCACCATGCTCGACGACGACGAGTCGCTGATCGCGGCGCTGCGCGCCGGCGCCCGTGGCTACCTGCTCAAGGGAGCCAACGCGACCGAGGTCGAGCGCAGCATCAGGGCGATCGCCAACGGCGAGATGATCCTCGGCCCGGCGGTCGCGGCCCACGCCGTCGCGCTGTGGTCCGGGGTGCGCGCCACCGGGCCGGCACCCTTCCCGCAACTCACCGATCGGGAGCGCGAGGTGCTGAACCTGGTGTCCCGGGGGCTGGACAACGCCACCATCGCCCAGCGGCTCGGGCTCAGCCCGAAGACCGTCCGCAACAACCTGTCCAACATCCTGGTCAAGTTGCAGGTGAGCAGTCGCGCCGAGGCCATCGTCCGGGCCCGGGACGTGGGTCTCGGCACCGGCTGAGGGCGGGGTGGGCCGTCCGGGCCGCGCCGCCGGGTGACCGTTCGCACCTCGACCAGCGGTGGCCGAACACGTGGTCAGTGACCGCCCACGACGTGACGGAGCAGCCCGAGCCGGAGTATCCCGAGACCGTGCACCGAGACGGACGGGTACGACTGCGCATGCAGGTCCTGCCCGGCCGCCCGTTACCCGCTGCCTGGACCGTCGGGGCACACTGGGGCCGTGGAACGTCACGAGTTCGGCGCCGCGGTGCGCCAGTTGCGGGAGAGTACGGCCCCTGCGACTGTCGGGCTACCTGTCGGCCGTCGGCGGGTGCAGGGGTTGCGGCGGGAGGAGCTCGGCGAGCTCGCCGGGATGTCCGCGGACTACGTACGGCGGTTGGAGCAGGGGCGCAGCCATCCGTCGGCCGGGGTGGTGCACGCCATCGCCCGTGCGCTACGGACCGGGCGGGCGGACTACGAGCGGCTCTGCGCACTGGCCGGGTACGCCGCCGCGGACGGGCAGGTGCCCAACGAGGTCGGTCCGGGTGCGATGCGGCTGCTGGAGCGGTTCACGGACACCCCGATGTTCGTCTCCGACGCGGCGATGAACCTGGTCGCCGTGAACAGCGCGTTCCTGGCCCTGGGGCACTGGGATCTCACCGGGGAACCCTGGGAGTGGAACATCGCCTGGCGTACGTTCTGCGATCCGCTCAACGGTTTCCGGCAGTCTGCCGCCGACGCGACCGACCATGAGGCGGTCCTCACCGCCAGCCTGAGGAGCGCGCTGTTGCGCTACCCCGCCGACGCCGCCCTCGCCGAACTGGTGGACGAGATGCGGAGCCGGAGCAGCCTCTTCGACACCCTGTGGCGTACGCCACGACCGGTGGCGGCCTACGAGAGCAGCGCCACGTTCGTCCACCCGGACCGTGACACCGTCACGCTCGTCGGCAGCCTTCTCACCATCCCGGGCGACGATCTGGCGGCGCTGATGCTCACCGCGGCACCGGGTTCGGCCGATGCCGCGCGCCTCGCGGAGATCGTCGGCGACGCCGGCGGACCGGCAATCGTCAAGGTGGGCCAGTCCGGCCCAGGCTAACCGCGCCGGGGCCTGCCAGATTGGTCGACGTAGCCAGCGACAGCGGATCCGGCGGCTGCCTCCGGGCAGCCCCGGTGACGCCGGGCTGGGTGCCTTCGCACGCGAAGCGGTGCCACAGGGGTCATGCCCTGCTTCGGGTGCGAAGCACATCGGCGGCGCTCACAGAGGCAGGTTCAGCGATGAAGGCAGTACGTTTTCACGAGTTCGGCGGTCCCGAGGTGCTGCGCTACGAGGACGTCGCGCAGCCCGTCCCCGGCGCCGGTCAGGTCCGGATCCGCGTCGCCGCGACGTCGTTCAACGGCGTCGACGGCAACATCCGCGCGGGCTACATGCAGGGCCCGATCCCGGTCGAGCTGCCGCACACTCCCGGCCTCGACGTCGCCGGCACGGTCGACGCGGTCGGCGACGACGTGGACGAGGTCACGGTCGGTGACCGGGTCATCGGTTTCCTGCCGATGACGGGGACCGGGGCGTCCGCGGAGTACGTGATCGCCCCGGCGGGGATCCTGACGGGAGCGCCCCGGAACATCCCGTTGGCCGACGCGGCGGCGCTCCCGCTGGTGGGCCTGACCGCGTGGCAGGCGCTGTTCGACCACGGCAAGCTGACCGCCGGCCAGCGGGTGCTGATCAACGGGGCCGGCGGAGCGGTCGGTGGATACGCCGTGCAGCTGGCGAAGGAGGCCGGTGCCAGGGTGATCGCCACGGCCAGCCCGCGCAGCGCCGACGCGGTCAGGGCCGCGGGCGCCGACGAGGTGATCGACCACACCACCACCGACGTGACGTCGACGGTGACCGAGCCGGTCGACCTGGTACTCAACCTCGCGCCTGTCGCCCCGGAACAGCTCGCCGCGCTGGTCACGGTGATCCGGGACGGCGGGACCCTGGTCAACACCACCGTCTGGATGCCCGCCCCTTCCGACGAGGAGCGCAGCGTACGCGGCATCGACCTGTTCGTCCGAAGCGACGCCGACCAACTCGCCGACCTGGCCGCCCGGGTCAGCACCGGTGAGCTGCGGGTCGACGTCGCCCGGCGGGTGCCGTTGGCCGGACTGCCGGCCCTGCACGCCGACGCGACCGCGAACACCCTGCCCGGTGGCAAGGTCGTCGTCACCGTCGCCGACGCCTGATCATCCGGATACCGACCACGTGGAGACGAAACTCGTTCCTAATCCCGACGGGCCCCCGGGCGGTCCTGCGGGGTCCGCGGAGCCGCCGGACTCGACCCACGGCCCGGCGTCGCGGGCCGGCGCGAAGACCGCCTCGATCGCGTCGCGCGTCCCGTCCGCGCGACCGACCGGGCAGCCCACGTTCGCCAGGGCCGTGACGCCGTCCGGGAAGACCGCCTTCGCCGTGAACGGGCCCACGAGGAAGCCCAGCACACCGGGCGCAGCCGACGGTTCACCGGGCGCGCACCTGGCGGTTCCCGCAGATCCTGGAGCTTCCCGTTCGCCGAACGCCCGACGAGGTGACCTCCTTCGACATCGGCTATTGACGTCGCTGTAACAGGAGGTCTAGCGTCTGTCGAACCGCTTCGTCGAACCGCTTCGACGACTATTCCCAAGCGGTTCCCTGCCTGGCCGGAGGAGGTGCGCGGTGGCCACCATGCAGGACGTCGCCCGCCTGGCGCAGGTCTCGGTCAGCACCGTTTCCTACGTCCTCACCGGCGCCCGGCCGATCTCCCCGGCCACCCGGGCCAAGGTGCTCGCCGCCATGGCCGAGCTCGACTACCAGCCCCACGCCATGGCCCGTGGTCTGGCCAGTCGACGCAGCCGGATCCTGGGCCTGCTGCTGCCGATGGACGAACGCGGCCTGGGCGCGACCGAGACGGCGTTCGTCACCGGGGCCGCCGCGGCGGCCAGCGCCGTCGGCTACCACCTGGTGCTGTCGCCCGTCGGTGGCGGCGGCGACCTCGACGGCCTGCGCCGGCTGGCCAGCCAGCGGATGTTCGACGGCGTCGTGCTGATGGAGGTGCAGCTCACCGACGAGCGGGTCACCGCGCTCCAGCAGGCCGGTGTGCCGCTGGTGCTGATCGGGCGCACCGGGGACACCGACGGGCTCTCCTACGTCGACATCGACTTCGCGCAGACCGTACGGGAGGCAGTGGCGCACCTGGTCGGCCTCGGGCACCGGCAGATCGTCTACGTCAACCACTCGGCCGAGACGCTGGCCAGCGGTTACGGGCCGGCGCTGCGTACCCGGGACGCCTTCGTCACGGCCATGACCGGCCACGGCCTGGAGCCGGTCATGATCCCGGCCGAGGACAGCGCCGCGGGCGGGCGGGCCGCGCTGGCCGCCGCCTTCGCACGGGCGCCGGGCCTGACGGCCGTGCTGGCCATGAACGAGGCGGCGATCTTCGGCATCCTCGGCGAACTGACCGCGCGGGGGCTGGCCGTGCCCGACGACGTGTCGGTCGTCTCGATGGTCACCTCGCCGCAGGTCGCCGAGCTGGCCACCCCGGCGCTGACCGCCATGACGTCGCCCGGGTCGGCGATGGGCCGGATCGCGATCGAGGCGCTGGTGCGCCACCTGGACGGGGCCGGTGACGAGCGCCACCAGCAGCTGCTGCCGTGCGCGCTGGAGATCCGGGGCTCGACCGCAGCCCCACGAAGCCGCCCGCCGATAGGGGCTGACCAGTAGAAAAGGCCCGTCGCCGCGCGGCAACGCGACGACGGACCCAGTGAAGTACCGGGCTCGATACTCAACGAGGAGGATAGCAATGCAGCGATTCCGCCGGATCGTCGCCGCGATCGCCCTGGCGGCGACCGCGACGACCACCGTGGCCGCGTGCGGCGACGACGACAGCGGTGACGACAGCGGGGCCAAGACCCTCAAGCTCTGGCACTACGAGGGCGAGAACAGCGCGATGGGGGTCGGCTGGGACCGGGCCATCGAGATCTTCAAGACCGAGCACCCGGGCGTCGAGGTGCGCTTCGAGCGCAAGGCGTTCGAGCAGATCCAGCAGAACGCCGGCATGATCATCAACTCGTCCGAAGGCCCGGACATCATGGAGTACAACAAGGGCAACGCGACGGCCGGCCTGCTGTCGTCCCAGGGCCTGCTCACCGACCTCAGCGACGAGGCCGCGAAGCGCGGTTGGGCCGACAGGCTCAGCCCCAGCCTGCAGACCACCGCGCGGTACAGCGACAAGGGCGTGATGGGGTCGGGCAACTGGTTCGGCGTGCCGAACTACGGCGAGTACGTCACGGTCTACTACAACAAGGACCTGTTCGACCGTAACGGCGTCAAGGTGCCCACCACCATGGCGGAGCTGACCGCCGCGATGGACACCTTCGTCGGCAAGAAGATCACCCCGCTGGGCATGGCCGGTGCCGAGTACCCGGCCGGGCAGCTCTTCTACCAGCTGGCCCTGTCGAAGGCCGACAGGCAGTTCGTCGACGACTACCAGCTCTACAAGAACCCTGTCGACTTCCGCGCCGACCCGCTGAAGTACGGCGCGGACACCTTCGCCGACTGGGTGAGGAAGGGCTACGTGGCCAAGGACTCGGCGAGCCTCAAGGCCGAGGACATGGGCACCGCGTTCATCGCGGGCAAGACGCCGATGATCGTCTCGGGCAGTTGGTGGTACGGCCGCTTCAAGGCCGAGATGAAGGCCAACTGGGACACCTTCCTGTTCCCGGGCAACACCCTCAACGCCGGCTCGTCCGGCAACATCTGGGTCGTCCCGACGAACAGCAAGGCCAAGAGCCTGGCGTACGACTTCATCGACATCACCCTGCGCCCCGAGATCCAGGACCTGATCGGCAACAACGGTGGCGTCCCGGTGGCCGGTGACCCCGCCAAGATCAGCGATCCGAAGGACCGCAAGCTGATCGAGGACTTCAACACGGTCAGCAAGCAGGACGGTCTGGCCTTCTACCCGGACTGGCCGGTGCCCGGCTACTACGACGTGCTGGTCGGCGGGTTCCAGGGCCTGATCAACGGGTCCAAGTCCCCCGACCAGGTGCTCGACACGATCGCCAAGCCGTACGCCGACGGCGTCAAGGAGATCACCGGCAAGTGACCCGGTGCGCGGCGGGCGCGTCCGGCACGACCGGCGCGTCCGCCCGCCCCGTCGGGAAGGATCCTCCATGGCAGTCTCCGACACCGTCGCCGCCACACCGTCGGCGGCGACCCCCACCCCCGCTCCCCCGTCCCGCCGCCGGCCGGGCGGCCGGGACGCGGCGTACTGGCTCTACCTGCTCCCCGGAGCGGTGCTGTTCATCCTGGTCATCGGGGTGCCGCTGGTCGGCACCGGCTACCTGTCGCTGACCCGGTGGTCGGGCGTCGGTGACCCCACCTTCGTCGGGTGGGACAACTACCAGCGGCTGCTGCACGACGAGGTGTTCTGGGCGTCGTTCCGCAACACCGTGGCGATGATCGTCGCGATGGTGGTGGTGCCGACCCTGCTCGGGCTGCTGCTCGCCTCGGTGCTCTTCGACGTCATCGGGCGTCGGTTCAGGCCGCGTACGGCGGCGGCGTTGCGGGCCGCGTTCTATCTGCCGCAGGTGCTGCCCGTGGTGGTGGCCGGCATCGTCTGGGGCTGGATCCTGCGCCCCGACGGCGCGTTCAACAGTCTGCTCGACGCCGTCGATCTCGGAGCGCTGCGCCACGACTGGTTGGGCGACCCGGACACCGCGCTGCCGGCGGTGATGGCGGTGATGATCTGGGTGCAGATCGGCTACCCGGTGGTCGTGTTCATGGCGGCGTTGCAGCGGGTCGACCCGGAGCTGTACGAGGCGGCCGAGGTCGACGGGGCGAACTGGCTGCGCCGGTTCCGGGCGATCACACTTCCGCAGATCCGACCGGAGACCTTCGTGGTGGCCCTCACCTGCACCATCGCCGCGTTGAAGGTGTTCGGGCCGATCTACGCGCTGACCCGGGGCGGCCCGGAGAACGCCACAAACGTGCCGTCGTACTTCGCGTACTACACGTTCTTCAAGAAGCTCCAGGTCGGGTACGGTTCCGCGATCTCCACAGTGCTCACGCTGATCATCGTGGTGGTGGCCGTGGTCTTCATCGGGGTGCAGGCCCGTAGCGAGCGTCGGGACCGGGGGATCTGAGATGGCCGTCATCATCACCGCGCCCCCGGTCCGCCGGCCGGTGCGCGACCGGCACCACCGGGGCGTCAGCCGTTGGGTGGTGCTCGCCGGGGTCACCGTGGGCGCGCTCGTCATGCTGGTGCCCTTCGCGTTCATGCTGCTCAACGCGTTCAAGTCGCCTGGTGACTACTCGTCGGGCGGGCCGCTGAGCTGGCCGACGGAGTTCTACACCAGGGGTCTGCTGACGTACTGGAACGAGGTGAACTTTCCGCTCAAGCTGTGGAACTCGACACTCATCGCCGGATCCGTGGCGGTGCTCGGCGTCGTCGTGTCGCTGCTCAACGCGTACGCCCTGGGTATCGGCCGGGTCCGCGGCCGGCTGTGGATCGTCGGGTTGTTCCTGCTGGCCAACATGCTGCCGCAGGAGGCGTTGATCTACCCGCTGTACTACGCCGCCAAGGAGATCGGCCTCTACAACACCAGACTGTCGGTGATCATCATTTTCACCGTCATCCAGAGCGCGTTCGGCACCTACCTGCTCGCCTCGGTGCTGGGCACGTTCCCGCGCGCGCTGTTGGAGGCCGCGGCGCTGGACGGCGCCGGCAAGTGGACGGTGCTGTGGCGGGTGGTCTTCCCCAACCTGCGGCCGACCCTCGCCGTCCTGCTCATCTTCTTCTTCATCTGGACCTGGAACGAGTTCCTCATCCCGCTGGTCATGCTGATCGACAACCAGACCCAGACCATCCCGGTCGCCCTCGCGTCGTTGCAGGGCGACCGGCTGATGGACGCCCCGACGACAAACGCCGGCGCCCTGATCAGCCTGGTGCCGGCCATCCTCTTCTTCCTCATCTTCCAGCGCACCCTTGCGCGCGGCATCACGGCAGGAGCCGAGAAGTGAAGTTCACCGACGGGTACTGGCAACTGCGCCCGGGGGTCAGCGTGCTGCGCCCCGGCACGGTCGAATCGGTCGAGCCGGACGACCGCGGCTTCACCGTCTTCGCGCCGGCCGGTCGGATCAACGGTCGGGGCGACACGCTCAACCGGCCCGTCGTCACCGTCCGCTTCTTCTCCCCCGCGCCCGGCGTGGTCGGGGTCACCATCGGCCACCACAACGGCGGGCTGCCCCGCGAACCCCACTTCGGGCTGAGCACCGACGACACGCACCCGGTCACCGTCGACATCACCGGGATCAGCGCGTCGCTGACCACCGGCGAACTGACCGTCCGGGTCGCGCTCGTCGACGGCTGGCGGGTCGAGTTCCGGCACGGCGACCGGCTGATCACGGCCTCCACCGAACGCAGCATCGGGATCGTCACCGACGGCGAGGGCCGCCGGTACGTGCACGAACGACTCGCGCTCGGCGTCGGCGAGACGGTGTACGGCCTGGGCGAACGGTTCGGCCCGTTCGTGAAGAACGGGCAGACGGTCGACGTCTGGAACGCCGACGGCGGCACCGCCAGCGAGCAGGCGTACAAGAACGTGCCGTTCTATCTCAGCAGCGCCGGCTACGGGGTGTTCGTGGACCACCCGGAGCACGTGTCGTTCGAGGTCGGTTCGGAGGTCGTCGCGCAGACCCAGTTCAGCGTCGAGGGCCAGTCGCTCACCTACCACGTCGTCGACGGCCCCACCCCGAAGGACGTGCTGCGCCGCTACACGGCGCTGACCGGCCGACCGGCCCGGGTGCCCGCCTGGTCGTACGGGCTGTGGCTGTCCACGTCGTTCACCACGTCGTACGACGAGAAGACGGTGACCGAGTTCGTCGACGGGATGGCCGAGCGGGACCTGCCGCTGTCGGTGTTCCACTTCGACTGCTTCTGGATGCGCCAGTTCCACTGGGTCGACTTCGTCTGGGACCCGGCGACCTTCCCCGACCCGGAGGGCATGCTGCGCCGGCTGCACGAGCGGGGCCTGAAGGTGTGCGTGTGGATCAACCCGTACATTGCGCAGCGCTCGTACCTGTTCGAGGAGGGCCGGCAGGCCGGCTACCTCGTGCGCAACCCGGACGGGTCGGTGTGGCAGTGGGACAAGTGGCAGGCCGGCATGGCGCTCGTCGACTTCACCAACCCGGACGCGGTGGCCTGGTTCACCGGCAAACTCAGAGCGCTGCTGGACATGGGCGTCGACTGCTTCAAGACCGACTTCGGTGAGCGCATCCCCACCGACGTGGTGTGGCACGACGGGTCGGACCCGCAGCGCATGCACAACTACTACTCCTACCTCTACAACAAGGCGGTCTTCGCGCTGTTGGAGGCCGAGCGGGGCGAGGGCGAGGCGGTGCTGTTCGCCCGCTCGGCCACCACCGGCGGCCAGCAGTTCCCGGTGCACTGGGGCGGCGACTGCGAGTCGACGTTCGTCGCGATGGCCGAGTCGCTGCGTGGCGGGCTGTCCCTGGCGTCGTCCGGCTTCGGCTACTGGAGCCACGACATCGGCGGCTTCGAGGGCACCCCCGACCCGGCGGTGTTCAAGCGGTGGATCGCGTTCGGACTGCTCTCCTCGCACTCGCGGCTGCACGGCTCCGGCTCGTACCGGGTGCCGTGGGCGTACGACGACCAGGCCGTGGACGTGCTGCGCCACTTCACCCGGCTCAAGCTCGGTCTCATGCCCTATCTGGCGGCGACGGCCGAGCAGGCGCACCGGGAGGGCATCCCGATGATGCGTCCGATGATCGTGGAGTTCCCGGACGATCCGGCCGTGGCACACCTCGACCGGCAGTACATGCTCGGCCCGGACGTGCTCGTCGCGCCGGTGCTCAGCGCCGACGGGCAGGTCACCTTCTACGTGCCCGCCGGCACGTGGACCCACCTGGTCACCGGCGCGCAGCTCACCGGGCCGGCGTGGGTGACCGAGAAGCACGGGTACGACAGCCTGCCGGTGCTCGCCCGGCCCGGCGCGGTCATCGGGTTCGGGGCACGCTGCGACCGACCCGACTACGACTGGGCCGACGGGGTGGAACTGCGGCTCTACGCTCCGGCAGAGGGGCAACGGCAACGGGTACGGATCCCGGCGCCCGGCGAGGGGCCGGGCGCCCAGTTCGAGGTGAGCTTCCGCGACGGGGTGGCGACCGCCGAACTGGTGGCGGGCGAGTCGTCGGGGTACCACTGCGTGGTGGCCGGCACGGAGAGGGCGGGGCGATGACGGCACGGAACTTCCCGGAGAGCTTCGTCTGGGGCTCGGCCACGGCGGCGTACCAGATCGAGGGTGCGGCCACCGAGGACGGTCGGGGTCCGTCCATCTGGGACACCTACAGTCACACCCCCGGGCGTACCCGCAACGGCGACACCGGCGACGTGGCCGCCGACCACTACCACAGGTGGCCGCAGGACCTGGACCACATCGCCGAGCTGGGGCTGGGCGCGTACCGTTTCTCGATCTCCTGGCCCCGGGTGCAGCCGGGCGGCTCGGGGCGGTTCCACTCCGCCGGCCTGGACTTCTACTCGCGGCTGGTCGACGGCCTGCTGGAGCGCGGCGTCCGACCGGTCGCGACCATGTACCACTGGGACCTGCCGCAGGAACTGGAGGACGCCGGCGGATGGCCGGTGCGGGAGACCGCGCTGCGCTTCCAGGAGTACGCGTCGGGGATCGTCGCGGCGCTCGGCGACCGGGTACACACCTGGACCACGCTCAACGAGCCGTGGTGCTCGGCCTACCTGGGTTACGGCTCCGGCGTCCACGCGCCCGGTCGGACCGAACCGGCGGCCGCGCTGGCTGCCGTGCACCACCTGAACCTGGCGCACGGCCTGGCCGGGCGGGTGGTCCGGGAGCTGACGCCGGGCGCCGAACTGTCGGTGACGTTGAACCTGCACGTCGTGCGGGGCGCGTCCGACTCGGCCGCCGACTCCGACGCGGTCCGGCGGATCGACGCCCTCGCCAACCGGGCGTTCCTCGGCCCGATGCTGGACGGGGCGTACCCGGCCGACCTGCTCGCCGACACCGCCGCCGTCACCGACTGGTCGTTCGTGCACCCCGGTGACGAGAAGCTGATCGCGGTGCCGCTGGACGTCCTCGGGGTCAACTACTACTCCAGCACCCTCGTCCGCGCCTGGGACGGGCACTCGGCCCGCTCCGACGCCGACGGGCACGGCGCCTCGGCCCACTCGCCGTGGGTGGGCGCCGACGACGTCGACTTCCTGCCGCAGCCCGGCCCGCACACGGCGATGGGGTGGAACATCGACCCACCGGCCCTGACCGAGCTCCTGCTACGTCTGCAGCGCGAGTACCCCGGCCAGCCATTGATGATCACCGAGAACGGCGCGGCGTTCGACGACGTGGTCTCGGCCGACGGACGGATCCACGACGACCGGCGGATCGACTACCTGCGCCGGCACATCGGTGCGGTGGCCGACGCCCGCGCGCAGGGCGCGGACGTCCGCGGCTACTTCGTCTGGTCGCTGCTCGACAACTTCGAGTGGGGTTACGGCTACGACCGCCGCTTCGGCATCATCCGCGTCGACTACGACACCCAGGAGCGCACCTGGAAGGACAGCGCCCACTGGTACCGCCACCTGGCCGGCAACGGCCAACTGACCTGATCTTCCTCCACCCGGGTCCGGTCACCTCGCCGCGGGGATCACGGCCGCAGAGGCTGCCGGTCACGACCCCCGACGGCTGCCCCGGGAGGCTGATCAGCAGGGTACCCAGCCTGTCCAGGCTGCCCGCGACGGCGGAGCCGCCTATCGCGTTCGGGTAGTCGTGGTACGTGACGATCTCACCGTCCCGGATTCGCAGGACGCCGAGTGTCGACTGCGAACAGGTCGGCCATCCGGCGCCGAGCGGCCAGCTGAACCGACCCGACCGCGAGACCGCCCCTCCTCGCTTGTCCCGGTCAGCCCTTCACCGCGCCCGCGGTGAGCCCGTCGGTCAGGAAGCGCTGCCCCAAGGCGTACATGACCACCACGGGGATGCTGACGAGCAGTGACGCGGCGGCGAGCTGTCCCTGCGGCACGACGTCCCCGGTGATCATGGATTGCATGCCCACAGGGAGCGTCTTGTACTCGTCCTTGGTGATGAACACGAAGGCGAAGAGGAACTCGTTCCAGGCGTTGGTCAGGGTGAACAGCGCGACCGCCAGCAGTCCCGGCTTGGCCAGCGGCAGCACCACCCGGCGGAACGACTGGAGGCGGGTGCAGCCGTCGACAAGCGCGGCCTCCTCCAACTCGACGGGGATCGACGCGAAGTATCCCGTCAACAGCCAGGTGGCGAACGGCAGTGTGAAGGTCGGGTACGTCACGACCAGCGACCACAGCGAGTCGGTGAGCCGGACCCCGATGAGCAGCTGGTAGAGCGGGATGAACAGCAACGCGCCAGGCATCACGTAGGTGATCAGGACCGTGACGGTGAAACCCTGTGCCCCGCGGAAGCGCAGCCGGGCCAGCGCGTAACCCGCCAGGGCGGCACAGACCAGCGCCACCACCGTGGACGCCACGGACACCAGCACCGTGTTGAGGTACCAGCGGCCGAACGGCTTGGTGGCGAAGAGGTCGGTGAACTGCTGCAGGGTCCACGGCGTCGGCCACAGGTCGCTGGCGTGCATGACGATCTGACCGTCGGACTTGAAGGCCGTGACGGCGATCCAGTACAGCGGGGCCAGGACGAAGAGGAGCAACCCGGCCAGGGCGATGCCCGACGCCAGGCCCGACACCAGCGACGACGTCCGGCGACGACCCGACGCTCCGAGCGTAGAGACCACCCGGCCGACCACCGCCGCGATCACCACGAACACTCCGAGAACCAGCGCCGCCTTCCAGAAGATGTGCGGCGACACCCAGGCCAGCGCCCCGGTGACCGCCACGGCGACCACCCACGGCAGTGCCGCGCGGGCCGTGCGGGTCGGCGGGGCCGTCCGGGGCCTGCGGGCGCGTCGGGGCGGCGCGGTGCCGGCGTCCCGGCGTAACAGCCGGACCAGGACGAACACCAGCCCACCGATGACCGGCAGCATGACCAGCGTGACCGCCGCCCCCGCGCCGTACTGGAGTTGGAGGATCGCCTTCGAGTAGGCGACCAGCACGTACGGCGCCGTCGCGTCGCCGGGGCCGCCCTGCGTCAGCAACCAGATGAGGTCGAAGTTGTTGAACGTCCAGATCGACGACAGGGTCACCGTCACGGTGATCACGTGACGCAGTCCGGGCAGCGTCACGTGGACGAACCGCCGCCACGCCGAGGCGCCGTCGACGGTCGCCGCCTCGTACAGGTCGGTCGGGATGGCCTTCAACCCGGCGAGGAAGGCGACGGTGAAGAACGGCACCCCCTTCCACACGTTGACTCCGATCACCGACGGCATGGCCAGGGACGCCTCGGACAGCCAACCCGCGGGCCAGCTGTCGACCAGGTGCGCGCTGACCAGCAGCGGCCCGATCCCCGACTCGGTGAGCAGCATGTTGACGCTGCCGAAGATCGGGTCGAGCAACGAGCGCCAGCTGAATGCGGTGACCACCGTCGGCACCACCCACGGCACGAGCAGCAGCCCGGCCAGTACGGCCCGGCCGCGGCGTCGGTGGTGCAGCAGCAGGGCCGAGACGAGCCCGAGCACCGTCTTGAACACCTCGGCGTACGCGGTGAAGACGAACGAGTTCATGACGCCGGTGTGGAACTGCCCGTCGTCGGCCAGGGCGAGGTAGTTGGCCAGACCGACGAAGACACTGTGCTGCCCGTGCCGCTCGGTGGTGCTGGTGACGACAGCCCAGCCGATCGGGACGAGCACGAGAGCGCCGACCAGCACGGCCATGGGAGCCAGGAACAACGCCGCCAGCCGCCAGTCACGACCCAGCCGTCGCTGGATCGCGCCGGGAGAACGGGACTCCGGTCGCGGGGATGCTCCTGACGCCGGGGCCGGTGCCGGGCGGACCGACGTCACTGTGGCAGACCCTGCTGGGTGAAGATCTGCACCATCTTGGCGTGGGCGGCCTGCACGGCCCGCGCGGCCGGCGTGCCCTGGATGACCTGTTGCATCATGTCGGTGAGGACGTAGGCGCCGACGGCTGCCTGCTGCCCCGCGCTGGCCTTCTGCGGGAATTCCAGGCCGTTCTTCGTGGACAGCGGCAGCTTCTGCTGGGTGATCCTGCGCATGATGGGGAACGCCGGGTCGCCGCCGGTGAAGAACGGGTCGGCGTCCCAGACCTTCTCCCAGGCCGGCAACGCCAGACCGGGCGCCTCCTTCGCCACCCCGACCAGTGCGGGCGCGGTGACCAGGTACTGCGCCAGGAGCTTGGCGAGTGCGGCGTTCTTGGCCCCCTTGAAGATGACGAAGCCCTGGGACTGACCGAGCAGCAGGGAGTTGTCGGTGGCCGGCCCGATGCAGTCGGCGAAGACGTGGGTGCGTTCGTAGACGGGGTTCTTCTTCGTCTTGGAGTCCGCGTAGACGCTGAACTGGTTACGGGTGTAGCCGAGGATCCCGGCGAGCCAGTTCTCGTTGTTGCTGGAATCGGTCCAGGCGGCCACCCCGGGCGGCAGCATCGGCTTGTACCTGGGGTTGGTGTAGATGTCACCGAGGAAGGTCACCGCCTGCACCGTCTCGGGAGAGTCGAACGTGACCTTCCTACCGTCGTTGGAGGCGATCGCCCCGCCGTAGGAGTTGATCAACGCCTCGATCATGCCGTTGGCGTCACCGGACCGGTTCACGGTCATGCCCCAGCCGAACCGCCGCTTGCCGGGATCGGAGATCGCCAGGCAGAGGTCCCGTAGCTCCTCCCAGCTGTAGATGTCCCTGGGGGTGATGCCCTCGTCGCTCATCCAGTCCTTGCGCAGGAAGGACCCGATCCCGATGAAGTGGTAGGGGATGGCGAACCATTTGCCGTCGAAGACACAGAAGTTCTTGGACTCTGCGGTGGGTTCGCCGTACTTCGCCGTCAGTGTCTGGACGACGTCCGTCACGTCCTCCAGGTCGCCCAGTGACTGGAACTGGGCGACGAACCGCGAGTCGGTCATGAACGCGAGGTCACGCGCCACGCCACCCTTGACCT
Organism: Micromonospora sp. DSM 43699; assembly: GCF_055517075.1. Taxonomy (NCBI): domain Bacteria; kingdom Bacillati; phylum Actinomycetota; class Actinomycetes; order Micromonosporales; family Micromonosporaceae; genus Micromonospora; species Micromonospora sp. DSM 43699. The sequence continues at coordinate 168,465 of NZ_JBTMMT010000003.1, read as the reverse complement.
CGGCGTCGATCTTGGCCACCAGGTCGCCGGCGTCGGCCTGGACCAGACTGTTTCCGATCTTCGTGCCGGTGGTGTCGGCGAACTTCCTGATCGAGGCGTCGAGCGCCGCGTTCGCCGCCTCCGAGTACAGCTTCTGCGACAGCATCCCCAGCGAGGCGCCCTTCAACGGTGCCGCGGCGTCGACGAGCTCCTTCGGGACCTCGGCCTGCGCCCCGGGCGTCGACGGCGGGTTGCCTCCGCATGCGGCCAGACCGGCCGCACCGAGCAGCCCCACCCCCATTCCCAGAAAGCCGCGCCGGGACCGTAACGCATTGTCTTCCATGGATGCTTTCCTCCTCCACCTCGCCTCGCCGAAACTCGTCGGGGGGTCAGCCATCCCCGATAGACGTCGGTGCCGTTCGCGCCCGGAGACGATCGCCTGCTCGGGGGGCCTCAGCCCACCCCTGGCGCATAGCCATCGGAAAAGTCGCCCCACCACCGGCGGGCCCTCCCCGGCCTGCCCGAGATACTCGTCGCCCCGAGCGGCGGAATGCCAGCCGGGGCTGCGCTGCGCTCACTCTACACATTTGGGAAAGTCGCGACCAGACTTCTCTTCCACCTGAAAGACTGCTTTAGCAATTTACGCTGGCCGATAGGGCCGAACGGATCTGCACAGCCAGTCAGTGACGGCGGTCCCGGCGGAGGAAGCACGACAGGAGTTGCCTGAACTCGTCCGGGTGCTCGATCGCCGGCACGTGCCCGCAGCGGCCGAGCACGTGCAGACGGACATCGGCCAGGTTTTCGAGCAGGGGCCGGGTTGCCGTCCAGAGCGGGGTGACCCGGTCCTCGGCACCGTGCACGAGCAGCACGGGCGCGCGGACCGCCGCCAGCGTGCGCGCCGGGAGGGTGAGATCGTCGACCCATCGTGCCCTGGGTGGCGGGAACAACGACGCGTAGGCGGCCGCCCCCGCCCGCATCGCGTCCGCACGGGCGTCGACTGCCGCATCGGTCACGAGCGTCTGGTCGAGGACGAGGCGACTGAGCATGTCCCGTGCCCCGAGCGGGCCGGCCGGGGCGGCCCAGAGCGCGTCGAGGTCGGCGGAGAGCGGCGCCCCGGGGGCGCCCATCGTCGAGACCGCCACGACCCGGGTGACCTGTCGGGGGCGGGCGGCCGCCAGCGCCAGCGCCACGGCACCGCCCATGGAGTGACCCACCACGGCGTAGTCCTCGATGCCGAGAGCATCCATCAGGCCGGCGGCCTGCTCCGTCCACATCCGGAGCCCACCGGAGGAGCCCGCCGGGACAGGGGTACGGCCGAACCCCGCCTGGTCAGGAGCCACCAGGCGCCAGGACGTGCCAAGCGCCTGGGCCGTGCTCGCCCAGGCTCCGGACCCGGTCGTGCCGGGTCCGGAGCCGTGCAGCATCAACACCGCAGGCCCGGTGCCGCCCTCCAGGACGTGGACGGGGGAGCCGCCGACGGTGACGGTCCGAAGCGCCGTCACCGGGGCGGGGCTCATGCCGATGCGGAGTCGACGGACTTCGAGAAGAGCTCCATCATCGCCCTGCCGAACTGCGGCATGTCGGGCCATCCCCGGCAGGAGACGAGGTTGCCGTCCACGACGTCGGGAGCGTCGATGACCGTCGCGCCCGCGTTCTCCATGTCACCGGTGATGGGCGGGAAGCACGCCGTCTTCCGGCCCTTCAGCAGCCCGTACACCGCCGGCACCTGCGCGCCGTGGCACACCAGCGCGACGGGGAGGTTGCGGGCGAAGAAGTGCTCGGTGATGCGCCTGACGTCGGCGTCGACCCGGATCCACTCGGGGGCCCGTCCTCCGGGGATGATGAGGGCGTCGTAGCGCTCGACGTCGACCTCGGCCCAGGGCACGTCGACCGGCAGCTTCCGGCCGTTCTTCTCCACGTAGGCGTCGGAGTTGGGGTCGAACTCGTGGATGACCAGTTGCACGTCACGTCTCGTCCGTGACGAGACGTCGACGTCCCAGCCACCCTCCTGTACGCGGTAGTAGGGATACATGGTGTCGAGTTCCTCGGCGGCGTCGCCGGTCAGGAGCAGCGCTCTGGGCACCTGCTTCTCCTCGCATGTGGTGGCGGTGGTGGACGCGATCCAATCCGATCCGATTGAGCTAGCATTCCCCTGCCCTGCCCGCCCGTCAAGCCTCCACCGCCACCGCGTCCGCGTCCCCGATCTCGTCGAACAGTCGACGGAACCGCTCGCCCGAACGCAGGATGTGCCGACGCATCGCGTAGGCGGCGGCGTCGGGTTCACGCGCGGCGATCGCGGCCACCACCTCCTCGTGCTCGGCCATGGCCAGGTGGGTGACCTGGGTGTCGTGGTGCAGCCGGAAGAGGTGCACGTGGCTGTGCAGGCGGGCGAGCGCTTCCCGGATGACCTGGTTCTCCGCACTCAGGGCGACGAGATCGTGGAAGGCCGCGTCGCGTAGCCCGAAGGCGCCGTAGGCGGTGGGCCCGTCGCCCCCCTCCAACTCCGCCATCTCCGCCAGCATCCGTCGCAGCCCGGCCACCTGCTCCAGAGATGCCCGTTCGGCGGATCTGCGCGCCGCCGCCGGCTCGAGGAGCAGGCGGGCTTCGAGCATGTCCTCGAATCGGTGCCGGGTGATCTGGGGGGGAATGCGGTAGCCGGCATGGGGCACCCGCACGACCAGACCCTCGGCCTCCATGCGGTTCAGCGCGTCCCGGATCGGCGTCTGCGAGACCCCCAGCTCTCGGGCCAGGACGTCGATCGTGACGCGGGAGCCAGGCTCGATCCGCAGCGACATCAGCTGGCCGAGCAGCGTGTCGTACACCTCGTCGGCGAGCCGGCCGCCAGAGCGCCCCGACGACGTTCCGCCCGTCACGGCCCTGCGGCCCCGGGCGGTCATCGCTTCGTCGTCCATCGTGACGTGAGGTCCTCTCCTGCGTCTTCGGGAACCTGTTGACATCGGTCACCACGCTGCGACATGCTGACGCCCCCCACCGGATCGTATAGGAAAACTGACGGACACCCGTCATCCTGCACCGTCGCGACACCGCCTGCCATCGCTCCGCCCGTCCCCTGGAGCTCCCATGAGCATGCTCGACGTCCTGCCCGGTTCGTCACCGGGCCGCCGATGCACCGACGTCCCTCTCGACGGCCTGAAGACCCGGCACGTCGCGGTGTACCCGTGAGTCCGGTCCGCGGGTCGACCCCCGCACCAGCCCGGCGACACGTCTGAACGACCAAGCACCTGCTGAGCGAGGCCCTGGAAGTCCCCACCCAGAAAGCAGGCACGAAGATGCGGCACCCGAAGCGAATAGTACGAACATCCGTTTCCGGTCGGAAGGTGAAGCTGGCGACGGCGGCCATGCTGCTGGTGGCCACCACCCTGGCGGCCTGCGGCGGCGGCCAGGACGACGGCGCGAAGACGAGCGCCCCCAAGGCACCGGCGACCATCCCGGAGCTCACCAAGGACCCGCTGACCCTCAGCTTCATCTGGTTCGACTGGCCACCCGCCCACGCACTGGAAGCCTTCGCGAACGCGGAGTACAAGAAGGAACGGCCGAACGCGACCGTCAAGGTCAACACCGTGCCGAACGCGAACTGGCACGACGCGATGTTCACCCAGTTCGCCGCGCGCAAGACCGACTTCGACATCGCGATCCTGGACTCGCAACACATCGGCGAGGCCGTGACGAACGGCAACATTCTCGACCTCACCGACTTCGTCAAGAAGAACATCGACGTCAAGGCCTACGACCCGTACCTTCTGGCGGCCTACGGCCAGTTCCCCCAGGCCGAGACCGGCAAACGCGACGAGAACGCCAGCCTGTACGGGCTGCCGCTGCTCGGTGACACCTGGACGATGATCTACCGCAAGGACCTGATCGGCGACAAGCCACCGCAGACCTGGGACGAGATGATCTCCGTCGCCGAGAAGTGCCAGGCGAACAACCCCGGCGTCAGCGGGCTGGCCTTCCACCAGGCCAACGGCTCCGACGCGGCGGCCGTCACCTACAACACGGTCAACGGCGTCTACGGCGGCAACCTCTGGGACGCCAAGAAGCGCAAGATCGATGGCGTCCTCAACGACGCTGCCGGCCATGAGGCGATGGACGTCCTGGTCAACAAGATGAAGCCGCTGACCGCCAAGGGCTCCGGCAACTGGTTCATCGACGAGGTGAACGCGGCGGTCGCCCAGGGCAAGGCATGCATCGGGTTCAACTGGATCGCCGCGAGCGGCGGCCTGCTGGATCCGAAGCAGTCGAAGCTCGGCACCACCCGGGAGCAGATCCTCGACAAGCTGGGCTTCGCCACCCTGCCGAGCCAGAAGACGAACCTGGTTCCGCTCGGCGGTATGGGGATGCACGTGTCGGCTTACTCCCCCACGGCGAACCAGGCCGAGGCCCTGAACTTCATGCAGTGGTTCGAGCGGGCCGACGTCCAGAAGAAGTGGGCCGCGGCTGGTGGCGTGCCGTCGCGTACGGACGCCCTCCAGTCGCCCGAGTTCCTCAATGCCGGGCCGTTCAACCAGGTGTACACCGACTCGGTGCCGCGGATGCGGGACATGTGGAACGTGCCCGAGTACGCGCGTCTCGTCGACATCGAGAACACAGGCGTGAACGCGGCCCTCAACGGCGCGAAGAAGCCGAAGGAGGCGCTCGACGACATCGCCAGGGAGCAGCAGGGCGTGCTCGACTCCAGCAACCGCAAGGGCGGCGGCGGGCTGTGAGTGACCCCATCCCCGTGCCGACCGACCACCCCGGGCAGGTGGCGTCCGCGACGCCGCCTGCACCGGGGCGGTCCCGCCGCCGGCTGGGCGACCGCGGGCTCGCCGTCGCCTTCATCTCCCCCGCGCTGCTGCTGTTGCTCGGCATGTCGGTGTTCCCGTTGCTGTGGGCGTTGTACCTGTCCTTCACCGACTACTCGGCCACCCGCGGCGGGCCCGCCCGTTTCGTCGGCTTCGGCAACTACACCGCCATCCTGACGTCGGCGCAGGTCCACCAGCGGGCCCTGACGACATTGATCTACGTGGTCGGCGCGGTCGCCCTGCAGACGGTGCTCGGTTTCGCCATCGCCTACCTGATCTCCCGGCGTACGCACGGGCGGGGGCTGCTGACCACCCTGTTCCTGGTGCCGATGATGCTGTCGCCGGTCGTGGTCGGGCTGTTCTGGCGGTTCATGCTCGACGCGCAGTTCGGCGTGGTCAACAGCATGCTCGGCTCGCTCGGGCTGGGGCAGGTGGAGTGGCTCACCCGGCAGCGGACGGCGTTGGTCTCCCTGATCATGGTGGACACCTGGCAGTGGACGCCGTTCATCATGCTCATCGCACTCGCGGGCCTCACCGCGGTGCCCAGGTACCTGTACGAGGCCGCCTCGATCGACCGCGCGTCCGAGTGGTTCCGGTTCCGCACCATCACGCTTCCACTGGTGTGGCCGCTGCTGCTCATCGCCGTGTTGTTCCGGGCCATCGAGGCGTTCCGGCTGTTCGACCTCGTCTACATCCTGACCAGCGGAGGGCCGGGTGTCTCCACCGAGACGTTGTCGTTCCACGTCTACAAGGTCGCGTTCCTGGGCTTCAACACCGGCACCGCCTCGGCGTACGGGATCCTCATGGTCCTCGTCGTCATCGTCCTCACGCAGCTCTACCTGCGTTACCTGAACAAGCTCAAGGAGGACTGATGGCCGTCTCCGTCGACGAGGCCGTGGCCGCAGGTCCTGCCCCGGACCCCCGGCCCTCCGCGCGCCGCCCCGGCGGCCGGGGCCGTGGCCGGTCCGCGCTGGAGGTCGCGCTGCTGACCGTGCTGGCCGTCGTGATGCTCTTCCCGGTGCTGTGGATGATCGAGACCTCCATCAAGGAGAACCGGGACGTCTACGCCGTACCCGCCGAGTTCTTCGGCTTCACTGTCACCCTGGACCACTTCAGGGACGTGTTCGTCGCCTCCGGCGGCGGACGCTCGGCCCTGTCCGGCTCGTTCCTCAACTCCGTCGTGGTCGCCGGGGTCTCCACGGTGCTGGCCACCGTGCTGGGGGTGCCGGCGGCCTGGGCCTACTCACGCTTCACGTTGAAGGCCAAGAAGGACCAACTCTTCTTCGTCCTGTCCACCCGCTTCATGCCGCCCGTGGTGGTCGTGGTGCCGATCTTCCTGATGTACCGCCAGGTCGGACTCATCGACACCAAGCTCGGCCTGATCCTCATCTACGCCGCGTTCAACGTCCCGTTCACGATCTGGATGATGAAGGGGTTCGTCGACGAGGTGCCCGCCGAGTACGAGGACGCCGCCATGCTCGACGGCTACACCCGGCTGCAGGCGTTCTGGAAGTTCACCCTCCCCCTGCTCCTGCCCGGCATCGCCGCGACGGCGGTCTTCGCCCTCATCTTCTCCTGGAACGAGTTCGTGTTCGCCATCTTCCTCACCTCCAGCGACAGCGTGCGCACGGCCCCACCCGCCATCGCCGGCCTCATCGGTGGCACCACCGTGGACTGGGGTCTGGTGGCCGCCGCGTCGGTGGTGTTCGCGCTACCGGTGCTCGTCTTCGCCTATCTGGTGCGCAGGCACCTCGTCGCCGGTGTGACGCTCGGGGCGGTGCGACGCTGATGGCAGCCATCGAGGTGACCGCCCTGCACAAGCGCTATCCGGACGGCACGGTCGCGGTCGAGCACGTCGACCTGTCCATCGGCGATGGTGAGCTGTTCGTGATGCTCGGCCCCTCGGGGTGCGGCAAGACGACCACGCTGCGGGCCATCGCCGGCCTGGAGAGGCAGACGACCGGCGACATCCGCATCGGCGACACGCTGGTCAACGACCTGCCGCCTGCCGAGCGCGACATCGCCATGGTGTTCCAGTTCTACGCGCTCTACCCGCATCTGCGCACCCGCGACAACCTGGCGTTCCCGCTGCGGGCCGAGGGGCTGCCCAAGCCGGAGGTGCGCGCGCGGGTCGAGGAGGCCGCCCGGCTGATGCGGCTCGGTCCGCTGCTGGACCGGCGGCCACGCCAACTGTCCGGCGGGGAGCAGCAGCGCGTCGCACTCGCCCGCGCCCTGGTGCGACGACCGCGCGCGTTCCTCATGGACGAACCTCTCACCAACCTGGACGCGGAGCTGAGGGCGGACATGCGTACGGAGATCAAGCACCTCCAGGGAGAGCTGGGGGCGACGATGGTCTACGTCACCCACGACCAGGTCGAGGCGATGTCGCTCGGTCACCGGATCGCCATCCTCAACAAGGGCCGCGTCGAGCAGATCGGCACGCCCCTGGAGGTCTACGACCGTCCGGCGACTCTCTTCTGCGCCGCGTTCATCGGCTCCCCGCCGATGAACCTGATCGAGGTGGAGGTGGCCGACGGGGAGCTGCGCGGTCAGGGCGGACTGGCCCTCACGCCACCGCCGGGCCTGCCGCGCGACAGTCGTCTGGTCGCCGGCGTCCGGCCGGAGGCACTGGAGGTCACCGCACCAGGGGCGGAAGGTTCGGTCCCGGCCCGCGTGGTCTCGGCGGAGTGGCTGGGTGACGAGATCATCTACGTGGTCGACCACGACGGCCGACGCGACGTACGGGTGCGGATGCCACCGACCGTCCGTTTCGCCGCCGACGCACCGGTCGGGCTACGGCACACCGGCGGGACCCCGGCGGTCTACGACGTGCGCACGGAAGAGCTGGTGGCCTGATGGGAACCGTGGCAGCACACGGGCTGTGCAAGTCCTTCGGCAAGGTCCAGGCCCTGGACGGGGTGACGCTGGACGTGCCTGACGGTTCGTTCTTCGTCGTGCTCGGGCCCTCCGGGGCGGGCAAGACGACGACCCTGCGGGCGATCGCCGGCCTGGACAAGCTCGACGCCGGGTCGGTGCACCTGGACGGCCGGGACGCGACCGGTGACACCCCGGCCGCACGCGACCTGGCCATGGTCTTCCAGAACTACGCCCTCTACCCGCGACACACGGCCTACGAGAACATCGCCTCGCCGCTGCGGGCACGCCGCTGTTCCTCGCGTGAGATCGCCGCCGCCGTCGAACGGATGTCGAACCTGCTGCACATCGAACGGCTGCTGCAGCGTCGTCCCGCGCAGTTGTCGGGCGGCGAGATGCAACGGGTCGCCCTGGCCCGGGCGCTGGTCCGCAGCCCGCGCGCGTTCCTCATGGACGAGCCGCTGACGAACCTCGACCTCAAGCTCCGCATCGAGATGCGCACCGAGCTCACCCGCATCCACCGCAGCCTCGGAGCGACCTTCGTCTACGTGACAAACGACCAGGTCGAGGCCCTGGCCATGGCCGACCAGGTCGCGGTCCTCAAGGCGGGGAAGGTGCAACAGGTCGGCACGCCGACCGAGGTGTACGAGCGTCCCGCCAACCAGTGGGTCGCCGGATTCGTCGGGAGCCCGCCGATCAGCCTGCTCGCCTGCCACGCCGAGGGAGATCGTCTGGTCGGCGCGGAGGGTTGGACGCTACCGCGGCCCCGCTGGGCCACCGCCGAGGACGGTCGTGCGCTGCTGCTTGGCCTGCGTGCGGAGGACCTGTCCGTCGAGCAGCGTGGGGACGCGTCGTTGTCGGGGGAGCTCTACGGGCTCGAACCGCTCGGTGACCGCACGGTGGTCGACGTCCGGGTGGGAACGAAGATCATCAAGGTCAAGGCACGACCCACCGTCACCGGTACGCCGGGCGAGCGGGTGCGTGTCACGGTCGACCTGGACCGTGCGCACCTGTTCGACGCGGGCACCGGGCTGTCGCTGTCCGAGGCCGGGCGGTAGCCGCGCCGTGCGGCGACGGCGACCTGCGCCGGCACATCACCACGAGGATCACAGGAGGCGACGCGATGAGTGACCCGATCAACGTCCTGGCCCCCGAGCACCGGCGGCTCCGGATCGGCGACGCCTGGCGCGACGCCGCAAGCGGCGCCACCTTCGCCGTCGAGGACCCGGCCACCGGCAGGACCATCGCCGAGGTGGCCGACGCCGACGTCGTCGACGGGCTCGCCGCCCTGGACGAGGCGGACAAGGCAACGACGGGGTGGGCGGCGACCCCGCCGCGGAAACGGTCAGAGCTGTTGACCGCGACGTACCGGGCACTGACCGAACGGTCCGAGGAGATCGCCCGGCTGATCACGCTCGAGATGGGCAAGCCGCTCGCCGAGGCGCGGGCGGAGGTGACCTACGGCGCCGAGTTCTTCCGCTGGTTCGCCGAGGAGGCGGTACGCGTCGAGGGGCGCTACAGCACCGCTCCCGCAGGTGGATACCGGATCCTCACCGTACCGAAGCCGGTCGGACCGTGCGTCTTCGTGACGCCCTGGAACTTCCCGTTGGCCATGGGTGCCCGCAAGATCGCTCCGGCGCTGGCCGCGGGCTGCACGACGATCACCAAACCGGCGGCCCAGACGCCACTGACCATGCTGCTCCTGGCCCGCCTCATGGAGGAGGTCGGGGTTCCCCCGGGCGTCGTCAACGTGGTGACCACCAAGCGGGCCGGCGAGGTGGTCTCCGCACTGCTGGCAGACGGTCGGACCCGCAAGCTGTCGTTCACCGGGTCGACCGAGGTCGGGCGCGTGCTGCTCCGACAGGCTGCGGACAACGTGCTGCGTACCTCCATGGAGCTTGGCGGCAACGCGGCCCTGATCGTGTGTGCCGACGCCGACCTGGACGTCGCGCTCGACGGTGCCATGGTGGCCAAGATGCGCAACATCGGGGAGTCCTGCATCGCGGCCAACCGGATCTACGTCGAGGAACCGGTACGCGAGGAGTTCACGGCCCGCTTCGCCGAGCGGATGGGCGCGCTGTCGGTGGGCCACGGTCTCGACGACGGCGTGGACGTCGGGGCGTTGATCGACGAGGCGTCGGTCACCAGGATCGACGAGCTCGTCACCGACGCGGTCGACCGTGGCGCCCGGGTCCTGGTGGGCGGCGCGCGTCCGGACGGGCCGGGCCACTTCTACCCGCCCACGGTCGTCGTCGACGTACCCGAGGATGCGCGGATGCTGAAGACGGAGATCTTCGGCCCGGTGGCGCCGGTCATCTCGTTCACCTCCGACGACGAGGTGCTGGCGAGGGCCAACGACACCGAGCACGGCCTGGTCGGCTACGTCTTCACCCGTGACCTGCAGCGGGCGCTGCGGTTCGCCGAGGGGCTGGACACCGGGATGCTCGGCATCAACCGTGGCCTGATCTCGGACCCGTCGGCTCCTTTCGGAGGCGTGAAGCAGTCCGGGATCGGCCGGGAGGGATCGCACGAGGGCATCCTCGAATACCTCGACCTCACCTACGCGGCGATCGACCTACCGTGACCGGCCTGCTGCTCCGGGCGTCCGCCCGACATACCGCCGCCGACGCTCCGGAAAGGCACCGACATGCTTGAGACCGTCCGCGGACCACGCCAGCTGATAGTGGGCGAAGGGGTCGCACAGAACATCCCACGAGTGGTGGCCGAGAGCGGCTCGCGAGTCCTCATCGTGACCGACCGGGTTCTGCTGGGGCAGCCGGGCGTGGCCGGGATCGTGGCCGCCGTCCGGGAGAAGGTCGAGGTCGTCGAGGTGTTCTCCGACGCGACCCCGGACGTGCCGCTCACCGATGTCGACCTTGCCGTCGCGGTCGCCGCCGAGGTGGACGCCGACGTGATCCTCGCCATCGGGGGCGGCACGGTGATCGACCTCGCCAAGATCGTCGGCGTCATCCGGCGCCACGGTGGGACGCCGCGCGACTTCTACGGCGAGTCGAAGGTGCCGGGGCCGACGATTCCGCTCGTCGCGGTGCCGACGACGTCGGGCACCGGCTCCGAGCTCACCCCCGTCTCGGTGTTGACCGACCCGGACCGCGAGCTGAAGGTGGGGGTCTCCAGCGTCCACATCGTGCCCGACTTCGCCATCGTCGACCCCGAACTCACCTACACCTGCCCGGCGACGGTCACCGCCCACTCCGGCATCGACGCGTTCTGTCACGCGGTGGAGAGCTACACCGCGCGGCCCCGGGCCCACGGACCGCGCGACCCGGTGGAGCAGGTGTTCCTCGGCCGCAACCCGGTCACCGACCACTACGCGCTCCTGGCCGCGGAGCGGATCGCCCGTAGCCTGCGTCGTGCCGTCAGGAACGGAGGCGACACGGACGCGCGCGCGGACATGTCCTACGGGGCCGTGCTCGCCGGGCTCGCCTTCTCCCACGCGGGCAACGGGGCCCCGCACGCTCTCCAGTACCCCATCGGTGCGGCCACGCACACGCCGCACGGCCTGGGCGTCGGGCTGCTGTTGCCGTACGCGCTGGACGCGGCCAGGGACGCCGTCGGCGACCGGCTGGCCGTCCTCGCCGGGGTGTGCGGGCTCGACGTGACCGACGCCTCGGAGGCCGAGGCCGCAGACGCGTTCCTCACCTGGCTCGACGGGCTCCTCGCCGACATCGGCATCCCTGCGACCCTGGCGGACATCGGCGTGGCACGCGCCGACCTCCCGCGCTTCGCGGAGATGGCCAGTGGCGTCACCCGTCTGATCCAGAACCATCCGGGCCCGACCGACACCGACAGCCTGACCGCGATCCTCGAAGCGGCCTGGACCGGGGAGCGGACCCGACAGCGACAGTGACCGGCCTTACCCGCGGCTTCGCGCAGGTCGTGCCACAGGTGCCAGCTGTCCGCGACAGAGGCCAGGCCCACTGCTTCATCGACGATCGTCACTTGACGCACTGATGGGCGCGGATCTATGGTGTGTCGAATCGATTCGCCGAGCCTGTGCAAACCCTGTCTGAGTTGGGCCTGTTTGCCCGGTCAGCAGTTCGGCCGTGGGCCAACCCCCCGGCGACCGAGCTGACCCGGGCCCGGCACCGTAGCGCGTCACCTCCACATCCGAGGCTCGACGCACGGTGCCGTCGCGGCCAGCGGAATCGACGAGGTGACCGGGGGTGATCCCGGGAGGCCCGCCGCCGAGGCGCAGACCCGGGGAGACGGCGGTCCGCCACACCGTCTCCGCACCGGCCCGCAGCCCGATGTGACATCTCCAGGACAGAAGGAGTTGAAGGTCTTGAAACACCGGTCAACCGCGGCGACCGTGGCAGCCGCCGCGGTCGCCCTCACCATGGCCGCCGGTCTCGCCCTCAGCGGCGGACTCGCCTCCGCAGCCACCAACACCGCCACCCTGGCGACCACCGCCGGCTGCGGAAAGGCGCCCACCCTCACCAGCGGCACCCACACCATCTCCAGCGGCGGCCGTAGCCGCAGCTACATCCTGCGCATCCCCGACACCTACGACATGAATCACCCCTACCGGCTGGTCTTCTCCTTCCACTGGGTCGGCGGTACCGCCGAACAGGTGGACAACGGCAGCACCAGCGGCATCGAATGGTCCTACTACGGACTTCGTGTCGACAAGTACGGCAAGACCAACACCATCTTCGTCGCCCCCCAGGGCATCAACAACGGCTGGGGCAACAGCAACGGCCAGGACCTCACCTTCGTCGACGACATGACCCGGCAGATCGAAAACAGCCTCTGCGTCGACACCACCCAGCTCTTCGCCTCCGGCTTCAGCTACGGCGGTGCCATGGCTTATGCCATCGCCTGCGCCCGCGCCACCGTCTTCCGCGGCGTCATCGTCTACTCCGGCGGCGTCCTCAGCGGCTGCCAGGGCGGCACCCAACCCATCGCCTACTTCGGCATCCACGGTCTCCGCGACGGCACACTCCCCATCTCCGGGGGACGCTCCATGCGCGACCGGTTCGTCCAGAACAACGGCTGTACCCCCCAGAGCCCGCGAGAACCAGCCCAGGGCAGCCTCACCCACATCGTCACCTGGTACACCGGCTGCCGCACCGGCTACCCCGTCGTCTGGGGTGCCTTCGACGGACCACACGCTCCCAACGCCGTCGACGGCTCCGCCGACCCCTACGCACCCGGCGCCAAGTCCTGGACGCAGGCCGAAGTCTGGAAATTCATCACCTCACTCAACGGCGACGGACCCACCACGCCGCCCACGACCGCCCCGCCCACGACGCCACCACCGGGTAACGGGCAGCAGATCGTGGGCTCCCAGTCCGGCCGGTGCGTTGACGTACCGAACTCGACCCAGAACAACGGCACCCAGGTGCAGCTGTGGGACTGCGGCAGCGCCACCGGCCAGCGCTTCACCTACACCGGGGGCAGGCAACTGCAGGTGTACGGCAACAAGTGCCTCGACGCCAACGGCCAGGGCACCAGCAACGGCACCGCGGTGATCATCTGGGACTGCAACGGCGGCGCCAACCAGCAGTGGAACGTCAACGCCAACGGCACCATCACCGGTCAACAGTCCGGCCTGTGCCTGGACGCCAACGCCGCCAACACGGCCAACGGCACCAAGCTCGTCCTCTGGTCCTGCAACGGCGGCGCCAACCAGCGGTGGAGCCTGCGTAGCTGACCGCCACCTGTCCCGGGGCCGGACCCGGTCCGGCCCCGGGACAGGGCATGCGACAGGTCTCGGCCCCGGTACTCGCCGAGAGCGGCGTCGTTCCTGGCCGGCGCCCCGCCGGACGGCCCTCGCTCAGGCCCGACCGTCGAGGGCCGGTGGCCGGTCGTCGAGGGCGTCGAGGTAGCCGGCGAAGCCGTGCGGTGCTCGGCCATGTCGCCGGGCGCTGGTCCGGACCGCGCAGCCGGCGTCGGTGACGACCCGCATGGCACGCCGACGACCGCGCTCGACGAGGTCGTGGTCCTCGCCGTGGCGCAGGTCGGCGAATCCGCCCAGCCGCTCGTAGGCGGTGGCGGCGCAGCCCAGGTTCGCACCGTGGACGTGCCGGTGACCGGTGCCGGTCAGACCCCGCCGGTACCGGGTCTCGAAACGTTCGCGGACCTGAGTGGATCTGGGCGCCCAGTCGGTGACGCGCACGGTCCCGACCAGCAGGTCGGTGCCGGCACGGGCGTGGCGCAGCTGCCAGCCGCCCCACCGCCGGGGCACCCGGCTGTCCGCGTCGGTGGTGACGAGCCACAGACCCTGCGGGCCGTGCCGCAGCGCGTGCGTCATGCCGGCGGCGCGGGCCCGGCCGACGCTGCGGGCCCGCACCGTCAGCACGACGGCGCCGAGACGTTCGGCGACGGTGGCCGTGGCGTCCCGACAGTCGTCGGCCACGACGATCACCTCCGAGCGCACCGGCAGGTGACGCAGCGAGTCGAGGAGCGAGGTCAGACAGGCGGGCAACAATGCCTGCTCGTCGTGGGCGGGCACGACGACCGCCATCCGGTTCACCACAGACCTTCGGCCTGTGCGACGGATCCGGCCGGCGGCGGCACCCGGAGGAGGACGTCGAGGAGGAAGTCCGCCTCCTCGTGCCGTGCCGTCCGCACCAGGCCGTCCACGCCGGCGAGCAGCCGGTGCACGTCGTCGCCGCCACGTGCGTGCTCGGCCACCGCCGGCCGCCAGTGCACGGCCACGAGCGTGCCGCCGGGTTCGAGCGAGTCCACCGTCCGGGCCACCAGCCGGTCCAGTCCGGCGTCGTCGAAGTAGTAGCCCAGCTCGGAGAGCACGATCAGGTCGAAGCGGTCGGCCGGCCACTCGTCGGGAACGCGCATCCGCTCCACCCGTACGTGCGGCTGGCCCGACAGCCGTTGCCGGGTGGTCGCCACCGGTGCGGCGGCGATGTCGACCGCCAGCAGCCGGTCGCACCGCGGTGCGAGGCGGCGGGTGAGCATGCCCGTCGAACATCCCGGTTCGAAAGCCGACCGGTAATGCCGGCGCGGCAGGCAGGCGACGGTCACCTCGTGCTTACGCTGGTCGTACCAGCGGGTTTCGAAACTCCACGGGTCCTCGGCGCCGGCATACAGGTCGTCGAAGTATCCGGCCGGGGTGCCGCGTGAGGTCATGGTACGAACACCGTTTCGTAGGGACGCGCGAAGCGTGCGAGAACGTTCGGGGGAAGGATCGCGGCGTCGGCGGGCGCCGGCCCGAGCGGCAGGACCTGGCTACGAAAGGCGTCGATCGCCTTCCGCTTGGCCGATCTGGCCACCCCGGTCAGGTCGATCCGGCGCGCACGGTGCCACGGCACGTCGGGATGGTCCGGTCGGGCCCAGTGCCACGTCCACACGGGAAACTCCAGCAGCGTCGCACCGGTACGCCGGCAGGCGACCGCGGCCGCGCGCCCGACCGCCTCGTGGTCCGGGTGGCCGTCGCCGCGCCACGTCGTGACACACCACCGGCCCGGTGCCAGCCGGGTGGTCAATGCGTCGGTGAGCGCCGCTTCGTCGACTCCGCCGTCGGGATGCCCGAGATGGTCGATGGCGGCGGGGACGACCCCGAGCAGCCCGCAGGCCGTGACCGTCTCGGCCCGCCGGATCGCCGCCAGCTCCGCCTGCGAATGGACAGTCGAATCCGGATGTGAGGCCTCGCCGTCGGTGACGACCGCGATCTCGACGTCGCCGGCGAGCATCGCGACCAGGCCGCCGACGCCGAGCACCTCGTCATCGGGATGCGGGGCGACGACCAACGGCGGCACCGTCCACGCCCGGTCGTCAAGCGCCAGTACGGGCCAGCCGGCCGGTGCGGGCCATGCCCGCCAGGTGCCCTCGTCGGTGCCCGTGTCGACGATCGGCCTCACCATCCGGGGTCTCCTGCCGCCGTCACGAGTTCACCGAGATGGGCCAGGTCCGCCTCCGCGTGGCTCTGCCGCAGATACACCGTCAGGTCGGCGACCCGTCGGGCGTGCCGGGCGTCCCGGCACAACGGGCCCGCCCCCAGGGCCCGGCCGACCCGGTCGAGGACCGTGGTGGCGGCCGCCTCGACGGTGGCGCGAACCTGGTGCGCCAACCGGTCCGCGTCGCTGCTGGGGTTCGCGTCGATCTCGTCGGCGGCGGCGAACAGGACGGCGCGGGCGGCGGTCAGGACCGCGTCGACCGCCCCGAGGTGCGCCATGGCGTGCGGGCCGAGGCGGCGGTGCCGCGCCGCGGCGTACAGGGTGTCGGCGATCCCGACCGCCCCGCCGTACCAGCATGCCGCGACGCCGAGCCCGCCGTGCCAGAAGCCCGGCCGCGCGGTGTAGCTGCCGGGTCCGCCCACGGCAACGGCGGTCACGCCGTCGAAACTGACGGTCCGGCTGTCGCTGGCGGCCATGCCGACGGCGGGCCAGGTGTCGGCCAGCGGGGTGACCCCGGCGGAATCGACCTCGACCGCGAACAGCCGGACGCCGTCGGGGGCAGTCGCGGTGAGCAGGGCACGGGACAGCAGCCCCGCCCCGGAGCACCACGGCCGGTCACCGGTCAGCCGCCACCGGTCGCCGTCCCGGGTCGCGGTGACCGAAGCCGGCACGGCCGCCCACACGCCCCACGGCTCGCGGCGCCACCCAGGATCGATCGTCGTGCCGAGTTCGGCGAGGATCGCCAGGGCGTCGGCGTGCCCCTCCCCCAGCCGGGCCAGCGTCAGGTCGGCGCGACCGAGCTCGACGAAGCGCGACCACCGCTCACCCGTGTGTCCGCCACCGGGTAACGGCAGATCGAGACGTCCGGTGAGCACGGCCGAGCGGAATGCCGCCCCCGGATCCTCACTGCCGGTGGTCACCATCGGAGTCCCGCCACCCGAGACGGCCTCGCGGACCGCACCTGGTGCCCGGCCCCGTCGCCGACAACGGACGACGTCTCCGAACGGCCGACCGTCATCGTGCGCCTCCACCGGGTAACGTGCGGCCCACCTGGGACGCAGCCGGAAAATGCCCCTCTCCCCCTGGACGAAACATGGCATCTGCCCACACCGCCACGCGCGACACGCAGGCGCCCGCGTCGTCGACGATCCGGTGGTCGTCGAGAGGTCGGCGGAGCGGGGCGTCGAGTCCGACCGCCACCACCGTACGTGAGCAGGTGGGGACCGAAAGCAGGGTCCGACGCTGGGCTTGCGCGGCTTACTAAACCGGTCTAGCGTCCCTCCGCAGTGAGTTTTGTTACGTCGATGTGAATCGAGTAAAGCCGGATTGTGACCGAGGGGGTGCCGCGCGTGAGACCGAGCCGACCGACCATCGCCGACGTCGCCCGGGCGGCCGGGGTGTCCAAGGGCGCGGTGTCCTTCGCTCTCAACGGACGCCCCGGGGTGGGCGAGGAGACCCGGACCCGGATCCTCGCGGTGGCCGCGTCGCTGGGCTGGGCACCGAGTCACCGGGCCCGGGCCCTGTCCGTCTCCCGGGCGTTCAGCGTGGGCATGGTGATCGCCCGGCCGCCCGAACTGCTCGGGGCCGACCCGTTCTATCCGTCGTTCATCGCCGGCGTGGAGCGGACCCTGGCCGACCGCGGGCAGGCCCTCGTACTCCAGGTGGTGCCGGACCTCTCGGTCGAGGAGGCCAGCTACCGCCGGCTCGCCAACGCCGAACGGGTCGACGGCGTGTTCGTGCTCGACCTGCGGCTCGGCGACCCACGGATCGCCCTGCTGGCCGAGTTGCGGCTGCCCGCCGTCACCATCGGTCGGCCGGACGTGCCGAGCGACCACCCCGCCCTCCTGGTCGACGACCGGCCCGGGGTCGCCGCCGCCGTGAACCACCTGGTGGAACTCGGGCACCGTCGCATCGCCCACGTGTCGGGGCCGCTGCACTTCCTGCACGGCTCCGTCCGCCAGCAGGCGTGGGAGCAGGCCCTCGCCGCCGCCGGCCTGCCCACCGGCCGGTCCATCGAGTCGGACTTCTCGGCGGCCGGCGGCGCGCAGGCCACCCGCACCCTGCTGGAGGGCGACGACCCGCCCACCGCGATCGTCTACGGCAACGACCTGATGGCGATCGCCGGCCTCTCGATCGCCGTCCAACACCGCATCCGCGTGCCCGACGAACTGTCGATCACCGGCTTCGACGACACGGAACTCGCCGGCTACGTCAATCCCGCCCTCACCACCGTCCGCACCGACCCCTTCGGCTGGGGTCGGGCCGCCGCGGACGCCCTGCTCGACCTCATCGACGGCAAACCCGAAGCGGACATCCCCATCCCGCCCGCGCGGCTGATCGTGCGGGGATCGACGGCACCACCGCCCATACCACCCTCCTGACCCCACACCGCTGCACCCGCACCGCCGACGGCCACCGGCCCGGCGGGCGGACGAACCTGACCCCGTTCCCGGATCGGAGAAGACATGAGACGGACCATTCCCGCCGCCCTGTTGACCGTCGCCCTCGCCGCCACCGCCGGCTGCGGCGACTCCGGCGGCGGCGACGCCGGCAAGGCCAACGCCGCTCGCGGCCCGATCACGGTCTGGCTGTCCAACAACGCCGAGGAGGTCGCCTGGGGCAAGGCGATGGTGCAGGCGTGGAACACCCAGCACGCCGAGGAGCAGATCACCGCCCAGGAGATCCCGGCCGGCACCAGCTCCGAGGAGGTGATCGGGGCGGCCATCACCGCCGGGAACGCCCCATGCCTGATCTTCAACACCGCCCCGGCCGCCGTGCCGCAGTTCCAGAAGCAGGGCGGCCTGGTCGCGCTCGACTCCTTCGCCGGCGCGACCGATTACATCACCGGGCGCACCGGCGCCAACGCCGGGCAGTACACGTCGCCGGACGGCAAGTTCTACCAGTTGCCGTGGAAGTCGAACCCGGTGATGATCTTCTATAACAAGAAGATCTTCGCCCAGGCCGGCCTCGACCCGGAGAAGCCGCAGCTGGCCACGTACGACCAGTTCCTGGCCGCCGCCCGGAAGATCAAGTCTTCAGGTGCCGCGCAGGCCGCGATCTACCCTGCGCCGACAAGCGAGTTCTTCCAGTCCTGGTTCGACTTCTACCCGCTGTTCGCCGCCGAGAGCGGCGGCAAGCAGCTCCTCGACGGCGGCAAGCCGCAGTTCGACTCCCCCGAGGGACAGCGGGTCGCCGAGTTCTGGAAGACCCTCTACGACGAGGGGCTCGCCCCCAAGGAGAAGTACAACGGCGACTCCTTCGCCGACGGCAAGGCCGCCATGGCGATCGTCGGCCCGTGGGCCATCTCGGTCTACCGCGACAAGGTCTCCTGGGGCGCGGTGCCGGTGCCCACCTCCGCCGGCACGCCCGCCGACCAGGTGAAGACGTTCAGCGACGCCAAGAACGTCGCCATGTACTCGGCCTGCCAGAACCGGGCCACCGCATGGGACGTGCTGAAGTTCGCCACCAGCAAGGAACAGGACGGCGCGCTGCTCACCGCCACCGGCCAGATGCCGCTGCGCGCCGACCTGCCGGCCGCCTACCCCGACCACTTCGCGAAGAACCCGGCCTACCAGGGCTTCGCCCAGCAGGCCGCGCGCACCGTCGAGGTGCCCAACGTGCCGAACTCGGTGGCCATCTGGCAGGCGTTCCGCGACGCGTACACCGAATCGGTGATCTTCGGTAAGAAGCCGGTGTCCGACGCCCTCTCCGCCGCCGCGGAGAAGGCCGAGCAGCTCGCCGCATCCTGATGGCCACCGCCCACGCCGCAGCCGCCACCGACGCCGGGCCGAAGGCCGGCGGCGGGGGCACCGGACGCCGCGCCCCGCGCGGCCGGGTGGCGGCGGTGCTCGGCCGCCACCCGGTGGGCCTGCTCCTGGCCGCGCCGTACGCCGTGTTCGTCGCCGCGGTCTTCGCCTACCCGCTCGGGTTCGCGATCTGGATGAGCTTCCACGACTACTTCTTCGCCGCGCCCGGGGCGGTGGTGGACCGGCCCTTCGTCGGGCTCGACAACTACCGCGCGGTGCTGGTCGACCCGCAGGTGCGCCAGGCGTTCGGCAACATCGGCGTCTTCCTCGTCATCAACGTGCCGCTCACCGCCGTGCTGGCCCTGCTGCTGGCGGTGGCGCTGAACAAGGCGGTGCGGGCACGGATGTTCCTGCGGGTGGCGTTCTACGTCCCGTACGTCACGGCGAGCGTCGCCGTGGTCGGGGTGTGGCTGTTCCTGTTCAACTCCGAAGGGCTTGTCAACCAGCTGCTCGGACCGCTCGCGCCCGACCCGTCCTGGCTGGTCAACGAGGGCCTGGCGATGCCGGTGATCGCCGTGTTCGTGGCCTGGAAGCAGCTCGGCTTCTTCATCCTGCTCTACCTCGCCGCGTTGCAGAACGTGCCGAAGGAGCTGTACGAGTCGGCGGCCGTGGACGGGGCGTCGGCGTGGGCCCGGTTCCGGTCGGTGACCGTACCGGCGGTACGCCCGGCGACCGCCCTGGTGGTCATCCTGGCCACCATCACCGGCGCGAACCTGTTCACCGAGCCCTACCTGCTCACCGGCGGCGGCGGCCCGAGCGGGTCGTCGGCCTCCCCGGTGCTGGTGATGTACCAGCGCGGCATCCAGCAGGGCCAGCCCGACGTGGCCGCCGCCATCGGCGTGCTGCTGGTGATCGGCGTGCTGGTGATCTCGGCGATCAACCGACGGCTGCTGGAGAGGGACTGACATGGCAGGCACACCCGGGAAGCGCGCCACCGGCGGTCGGCTGACGACGGTACTGCGCACCGTCGCGCTGTTCGGCGGGGCGCTGGTCTTCCTGTTCCCCTTCTACTACATGTTCGTCGGGTCGTTGCAGGCCGAACCGGACACCTCCCCGGCCGGGGCGTTCCCCACCTCGGGGCTCACCCTGGACAACTACCGGGACATCAACTCCCGGGTGGACCTGCTCGGCTCCCTGGTCAACTCGGGGATCTTCACCGGCGGGGTCATCCTCGGCACTGTGGTGTTCGGCCTGCTCGCCGGCTACGCGCTGGCCCGGCTGCGGTTCCGCGGCCGGGGGACGCTGTTCGCGCTCGTGCTGCTGGTGCAGGTGATCCCGTTCCAACTGCTGCTGATCCCCCTGTACGTGCTGATCGTGCGCGGTTACGGGCTGGCCGACTCGTACCTCGGGATGATCCTGCCGTTCGCGATCAACACCACTGCCGTGTTCGTCTTCCGGCAGTTCTTCCTGCAACTGCCCGACGAGCTGTTCGCCGCCGCCCGCATCGACGGCGCCGGTGAGCTGCGGGTGCTCTGGTCGGTGGCACTGCCGCTGGTGCGCCCGGCGCTGCTGACCGTCGTCCTGCTGACCTTCATCGGCCCGTGGAACGAGTTCCTGTGGCCGTTCCTGGTCACCAAGCAGGCCGACATGCAGCCGCTGGCGGTCTCGCTGGCCAACTACATCAGCAACGTGGCGGCCCGCGCCGCCAACCCGTACGGGGCGGTGCTGGCCGGGGCGTGCGTCCTGGCCGCCCCGGCGGTCGGCCTGTTCCTGGCCTTCCAGAAGTACTTCGTCTCCACCGACATCGGTTCCGGAGTGAAAGGCTGACGATGACTGTCTCCACCACCGTCCCCTACACCCTGACCAGGATCGGCGTCGTGATGACGCCCGAGCCCGGCCAGCCCCTGGAGGCCGAGGGGGTGTTGAACCCGGCCAGCGGCCGCACCCCGGACGGACGGCTGCACCTGCTGCCCCGGCTCGTCGCCGAGGGCAACGTGTCCCGGGTCGGCCTCGCCGAGGTCGAGCTGCGCGACGGCGTACCGGCCGGGGTCCGCCGCGACGGCGTCGTCCTGGCCCCCGACGAGGGCTGGGAGCGGGGCAAGAACAACGCCGGGGTCGAGGACCCCCGCACGACCTGGGTGCCGGACCTGGGCCGACACCTGATGACGTACGTCGCGTACGGGCCACTGGGCCCGCGCCTTGCCCTGGCGGTGTCGGCGGACCTGCGGCACTGGCAGCGACTCGGGCCGGTGCAGTTCGGCTACCAGCCCGACCTGGACACCGACCTGAACATGTTCCCCAACAAGGACGCCGTGTTCTTCCCCGAACCGGTGCCCGGCCCGGACGGGCGGGACTGCTACGCGATGCTGCACCGTCCGATGTGGGACCTCGGCTGGTTCCGCCCCGGCGAGGGGGTGCACCTGCCGGCCGGCGTCACCGACGAACGGCCCGGCATCTGGATCTCCTACGTGCCCGTCGACGAGGTGCGCGCCGACATCGGGGCGCTGGTGCGGCTGCGCGGGCACCGCTGCGTGGCGCTGTCGGAGTTCCCGTACGAGGAGCTGAAGATCGGTGCCGGTCCGCCGCCGCTGCGGGTGCCCGAGGGCTGGCTGCTGATCCACCACGGGGTCACCGGCGAGATCCCCGAGGGCTTCGACCCCACCACCCAGCGCGTCGAGTACGCCGCCGGGGCGATGCTGCTCGACCCGGCGGACCCGTCGCGGGTGCTGGCCCGTACCGCCGAGCCGATCCTCGTGCCGGAGCTGGCCGAGGAGCGCAACGGCACCGTGCCGAACGTGGTGTTCCCGACCGCCGTCGAGGAGGTCGACGGTGTCCGTTACGTCTTCTACGGCATGGCGGACTCCCGCATCGGCGTGGCCCGGCTGGACCGGCTGCCGTGACGACACCCCCGTCCCGACCGCACCGAGGAGCCACAGTGAAGCGCCGCACCCTGCTGCTGGGCGGGCTCGCCCTGAGCACTCCCCTGCTCGCCGGCACCCCCGCCGGGGCGGCCCCCGCCACCAGGTCCACCGCCACCAGGTCCACCGCCACCAGGTCCACCGCCACCGGGTCCACCGCCACCGCGCCGGCTGCCGGGGCGCTGACGAACCTCTCGCACCTGGACTTCCTGCGCCAGGCCGTCGCCCCGCCCGCGCTGGAGGGGCACACCACCTACCGGCTCGCCGAGTCCCCCGAGGTCGGCATGCTGTGGACGTACGCCGAGCCGGGACCGGACGGGAACCTGCGCCGGGTCGGCGGCGGGGCGTACGACCCGGCCACCGACACCTGGGGGCAGGGCGCGTACAACGCCGACGACGTGGCCCGGGCCGCCGTGGTCTACCTGCGGCACTGGACGCAGACCGGGTCGACGGGCAGCCGGGACGTCTCCCGGGAACTGCTGCGCGGCCTGACCTACCTGCAGACGACGACCGGGCCGCACGCCGGCAACGTGGTGCTGTGGGCGCAGCCGGACGGCACCCTCAACCCGAGCGCCGAGCCGGTCGAGCTGCCGGACCCGTCCGACAGCGGCCCGTCGTACTGGTTGGCCCGCACGGTGTGGGCGCTCGGCGAGGGGTACGCCGCGTGGCGTACCGCCGACGTCGGGTTCGCCGGCTTCCTGCGCGAGCGCCTCGACCTGGCCATCGGCGCGCTGCAACGGCAGGTCCTCTCCCGGTACGGCACCTTCCAGACCGTCGACGGCGAGCGCACCCCCGCCTGGTTGATCGCCGACGGGGCCGACGCGACGGCCGAGGCGGTCCTCGGGCTGGCCGCGTACGTGCGGGCCGGCGGCGGGGCGACGGCCCGCCTGGCGTTGCGCCACTTCGCCGCGGGCATCGCCGCGCTGGCCGGCGGCGACGCCCGGCACTGGCCGTTCGGGGCGGTCCGCCCGTGGGCGCTGTCGCGGTCGATGTGGCACGGGTGGGGCTCACAGATGCCGGCCGCGCTGGCCGCCGCCGCGCGGGTGTCGGGCGACCGGCGGCTGCTCGACCCGGCGGTGGCCGACTCCGCCGTCTTCACCCCGTGGCTGCTCACCTCCGGCGGCCCGGACAACGGGCGGATCCCCACCCCGGTGGACCGCAGCCAGATCGCCTACGGGGTGGACTCCCGCCTGCAGTCGCTGCTCGCCGTCGCCGACGCCACCGGACGCGGCGGCTTCGACCAGCTCGCCGGGGTCGTCGCCGCCTGGTACTTCGGTGCGAACCCGGCCGGCGTGCCCGCGTACGACCCGGCGACGGGGCGCACGATCGACGGCATCTCCGGCGACGGGACCGTCAACCGCAACTCCGGCGCCGAGTCGACGATCCACGGCCTGCTCAGCATGCTGGCCCTCGACGCCCGACCGGAGGTGGCCGCGGCGGCCCGGCAGGGTCGGATCGTGGAACGTGTCGGCACCCGCGTGGTCGAGGCCGAGCAGGGCACCCGCGAGGGTGGGGCCACAGTGGTCACCCCGCCGTCGTCGTGGAACGGTGAGTCGTCGATCAGCGGCGGGTCCCTGGTCCGGATGCCCGCCGGGTCGACCGTCCGCTGGGAACTGCCGCCGTCGCCCCAGCCGGAGCTGGTGCTGCCGGTGGTCGACCTGACCCCCGGCGCGTCGGCGGTCACCCGCTGGTCCGCCCTGGCCGGTGACGGCCGGACGTCGCCGCTGGGCCAGGTGCGGCACGGGCAGACCGGCGCGCAGGGCACCTCCCCCGCCCCCGGGGCGCTGCTGCCGGTGACCCTGTCCGGGGCGGGCGAACTGCCGGCGGGGGCCACCGCGCTGGCGGCCACGGCCACCGGCGACGGCGCGGTGGTCGACGCGGTCATGCTGGAGCCGCTGCTGTCCCGGTTCGTCGTCGCGGGCGACGGCCACGCCACGGCGGTGCTGCGCAGCGCCGCCCGCGCCCCGCGCACCACCACTGTCACCCTGCCCGGCACGGGACCGGCCGTCGTCGAGTCGTACGACCCGGCGGGGGTGCGCCGGTCGCGGACGGTGGTGTCCGGCGCGACCGTGCCGGCACGGGTCCTGCCGGGCGGCTTCACCGTCGTGCGGCGCTGACGCGACCTGCGGCGGGACCGCGATGGTGCGGTCCCGCCGCAGGCGGGCTGGCGACGCAGCTCGCCGCCGGTCTCGGGGCGGGCGCCGTGACCCAGAGTCGTACGCCGGGGCGCCTCCGCCGGTCGAGCCACCGACCGTTGCCGGCGCGCAGGCCCTGATCGAGGCCGCACGTGACGTCGACGGCGGCCGGCGCCCGGTGGCCCGCTCGTGACGGCAGCCGAGGACAAGCTGGAACTCGTCGCCGCCGGTCAGGCGGTGGCCATCGTGCCCGGCGGCATCCGCGGTCTGCGCCCGGACCTGACCACCGTGGCGCTGGAGGGCATCGCCCCCGGCCACGTGGTGCTCGCCACCCGATCCGGTGACCGGTCGCGTCTGCTGGCCGAGTTCAGCAAGGCGGCCCGACGCCATCTGACCGGGCCTCAGAACGACACCCGTCCGTCGCCCCTTTGTCCCCCGAAGTCCGATACCGTGGACGGACAGCGCGCAGAGTCATGACTACCACCACCGATCCCTCCCGGAACTCCCGACGTCCGCGCCCGGCCCGTGGACCGGACGTGACCTGACCGGCCGCCCGACACCCCCACTGCCAGCCGCCGGTGGCGCAGCTCGGCCCTGACGGCCCGTCCGATGGAGACGGCATGACACGTCCCGATCCCGTCCGCCTCGTCGCACCCCTACTGCTCGTCCTCACCCTGGTCGCCGGCCTGCTCGCCGCGCCGGCCGCACCGGCGCACGCCGTACCGGCCAAGAACCCGCCGCTGACCACCCCCTGGACCGCCCAGGCACTCGACGGCACGCCACTGCCGGAGTACCCGCGACCGCAGATGACCCGGTCGGACTGGCTCAACCTGAACGGCGAATGGCAGCTACGTCAGTCCGCCACCGACGACGCCCCGCAGTTCAACGCCGATCTGCCCGAGCGGATCAACGTGCCGTTCCCGGTGGAGAGCGCCCTGTCCGGCGTGCGGCGCGCCGCCGGGGACAACCGCAACTACCTGTTCTACCGCCGTACCGTGACGGTGCCCGAGAACTGGAACGGACGCCGGGTGCTGCTCCACTTCGGCGCCGTCGACTGGCAGACCACCGTCTGGGTCAACGGCGTGCCGGTCGGTGGCCACACCGGCGGCTACGACGCCTTCAGCTTCGACGTCACCGCACCGTTGCGGGGCGGCGCGAACGAGATCGTGGTGAAGGTGTGGGACCCGACGGACAGCCGGCAGAACGGCAGCCTGCCGCCGATCGGCAAGCAGACCAAGCAGCCCGGCGGGATCTTCTACACGCCGAGCTCCGGCATCTGGCAGACCGTGTGGCTGGAACCGGTGCCGACGGCCTCGATCAGCAGGGCCGACCTCACTCCGCGCCTGACCGACAACACCCTGCGCGTCCGGGTCCTCACCCGGGGAGACGTCAGCGGTCACAGCGTCCTGGCCGAAGCGCTCGACGGCACCACCGTGGTCGGCTCCGCCACCGGCGGTCTCACCGAGTTCGCGGTGCCCGTGCCGAGCGCCCGCCGCTGGTCGCCCGACGACCCGTTCCTCTACCACCTGCGCATCACCCTGCGTAATGCCGCAGGTGCTCAGGTCGACCGGACCACCCACTACTTCGGGATGCGCGAGATCAGCACCGGCATGGTCGACGGTGTCCTGCGACCCAAGCTCAACGGCCAGTTCGTCTTCCAGACCGGCACCCTGGACCAGGGCTTCTGGCCGGACGGGCTCTACACCGCCCCCACCGACGCCGCGCTCGCGTTCGACCTGCAGAAGCACAAGGACCTGGGCTTCAACATGGTGCGCAAGCACATCAAGGTCGAACCGCAGCGCTGGTTCTACCACGCCGACCGGCTCGGTCTGCTGGTGTGGCAGGACGTCCCGTCCCTGACCGCGCAGGACATCAACGCGACCGACGCGCAGCAGGCGCAGCTCGAAACCGAGGCCCGCGAGATCGTGGACGAGCATCGCAGCTCACCGGCCGTCGTCACCTACACCGTCTACAACGAGGGGTGGGGTGAGCGGGCGCTGGCCGACACCCGCCGGGTCGCCCAGGCCGTCAAGACCCAGGACCCGACCCGGCTGGTCAACGCGCACAGCGGCCACAACTGCTGCCAGTCGTCGGGTGATCCCGGCAACGGCGACATCGACGACTGGCACGTCTACCTGGGGCCGGACTCGCCGGTGCCGTCGAGCAGCCGGATCGCCGTGCTCGGCGAGTTCGGCGGCCTCGGCCTGCGCGCGTCCGGACACGAGTGGAGCCCGAACGGCAGCTTCTTCGCCTACGAGTGGCAACCGAACTCCACCGCGCTGACCGACCGCTACGTCGGCCTGGTGCAGGGCACGCAGAACCTCATGCTCGGCAAGGGGTTGAGCGCCTCGGTCTACACCGAGATCGCCGACCAGGAGGGTGAGCTGAACGGATTCCTCACCTACGACCGGCAGGTGGTCAAGATGGACCAGGCCCGGGTACGGGCGGCCAACCTGGCCCTGATCAACGCGTCCAGGACGATCGGCAGCTCGGCGCCGGTGGCGCTGCCACTGAACACCCGCCGTTCCCTACAGGTGACGACCCCCGGGTACACCAACCGGTTCCTGCGACACCGGGACAGCCTCGCCTATACGGAGGTCGTGGACGCGAACAGCTCGGCGGTGCTCAGGAGCGACGCGACGTACACCGTCCGGGCGGGTCTGGCCGACGCGGCGTGCTATTCGTTCGAGTCGGTCAACTTCCCCGGGCAGTTCCTCAGGCACCAGGAGTCGCGCGTGCGCAACTCGCCGAACGACGGCTCGGCGCTGCTCCGCGCGGACGCCACCTGGTGCGCCCGGGTCGGGGTCAGCGGAGGCGGGGTCTCGTTGGAGTCCTACAACTTGCGCGGCAGATACCTGCGGCACTACGACTCGGAGGTCTGGCTGAGCAACGGCACCGGCGGCGCGGCGTGGAACACACCCGTGCTGTGGGCCGCGGACAGCACCTGGAACATCACGACACCCTGGGCACCGTGAGCGGGGCGGTCCAGGGCGCCGGCACCGCGCCGACACCCTGGACCGCCCCGTGGCACGGCGCGAGTCAGCCGATGCGGAACTGCTCGCCGTAGACGGCGAAGACCAGCGGCGTGTTCAGGTCGAGGTTGCCGTTGTCGAGGAACACCCGCTGTGCCGTGTCGACGCGGGAGGTGTCCGAGTGGGCCTCCTCCTTCTTCATCTCGACGACCCGCTCGTCGAGGAACGCGTGGAGCCAGGTCCGCTCGTTGCCACCCTGCGCCGGGGGCTTCGCCCGGGTGAGGGCACGGCTGCGGATCTGACGCATGCCCTCGTACCCGTGCATGACCGCCGCGTCGTAGTAGGCGAACTGGCCGAGCGCCCGGACCCCGTCGTTCTTCCCGTCGCGGACCGACGGGGTGAAGTAGACCCGGTCCCGTTCGGACTCCTGGGCGGCGCGGAACACCGGGTCGTTGGCGGCGGTGCGCCAGTCACGGGGGTAGTTCGGGTCGAGACCCGCGTGCGACGCGGTGCCGTTGACGGCGCGCAGCGCCGGCAGGTAGCCGGCCAGCACGTTGCCGGGCTTGGTGTTCGTGTACGCCTGGACCAGTTCGAGCATGTCGCCGGTGCCGGAGCAGAAGCCGATGATGCCGGCGGTGTAGCCGCGGCCGTCGCCGATGTCCTCGATGTAGGAGAACTGGGCGCGCCAGTCGAGCGAGGAGTTCTCCGCCGCCGAGACGAGCTGCATGGCGACGTCCTTCTTCGCCGGGTCGTCGAGGTTGGTGCCGGCCGGGGCGGTGGCGGTCGGGGTGGGCGTGGGGGTGCCGGCACCGGGAAGGGTCCACTGCTGGTTGGTGGTGCCACCGCAGGTCCAGATCTGCAGTCGGGCACCGTTCGCGCTGCTCCGGTCGGTCACGTCGAGGCACTTGCCGGAGGCGGTGTTGACCAGGGCGCCTCCGCTGGCGGCGGTCCACTTCTGGGCACCGGTGCCGTTGCAGTCGTACAGCTGGATCTTGGCGCCGTTGGTGGTCGACGCGGCGGTGACGTCGAGGCACTTGCCGAGCGCGCGGATCGAGCTGTCGCTGTTGCCCACCGTCCACGTCTGGGCCGCCGTGCCGTTGCAGTCGTAGAGCTGCACCGCCGTGCCGTTGGCCGGGTCGGCGCCGGCCACGTCGACGCATCTGCCGGCCAGACCGGTGATCGGGCCGGCGGTCGCGGCGCTGGCCGACGGCAGGCCGTAGCCGACCGCCGCGATGCCGGTCAGCAGGGTGCCCACGGCGTAGGCGACTGTTCTT
Source organism: Micromonospora sp. DSM 43699 (assembly GCF_055517075.1). NCBI lineage: Bacteria > Bacillati > Actinomycetota > Actinomycetes > Micromonosporales > Micromonosporaceae > Micromonospora > Micromonospora sp. DSM 43699. The sequence goes on along the minus strand of NZ_JBTMMT010000003.1, from coordinate 139,888 downwards.
CTGCGCACCATGGCGTTTCCTCGGGGAAGGGGCGGCGGGCCGCCAGCCGGACGGTGCCCAGGCTCGACGTGCGCCCGGGCGGGCACCACAGGAATCAGGAAACTATATTAACTGGTTGTGGTGGGTCAATCGGCTGCCCATCAGGGGTCCGGGTGATCAGGTCAGACCGTGGCGACCCGCTGCGCCGGATCCGGGTGAAGAGGCCCGACGTTCCACCGACCCGGCAGTGCGACAGCGGCGACCCGTTGCCGCATATTCCAGGACTGACAATTGCGTCGGAAGATGTTGTCAGGCGAGAGAGCGGAACACCGGAGCCGGCCCCGGCGTCGAATCCGGTTTCCGACAGTACAACCTCCGCCAAGCGCCCCTACCGGGCCCGTCATTCATCAACGCCAAAGCGTAACGTGATGAATGACTCGTTGCGCGCATGTAACCGGCCTGGATCGAAGGAGTCCGCACCATGTCCGAGCAGTACTCGCGGCGCTCCTTTCTCAGCGGGGTGCTGACCTGCGGCGCGCTGAGCGCCTCAGCGGTCTACCTGCTACCCGGCGGACATCGCCCACCACCGGTCGAGCTCCGACTCGCCACCGGCGCCGACCCCACCGGGGCCCGCAAGCTGCTGATGGACATGTGGAACCAGGCCAACCCCGACACCCCGGTCCGGTTCACCGACGAGGTCGAGGGCGGATCCGGCGACGAACGCAAGAGACTGTTGACGGCAGCCCAGAACGGCAGTGCCGACATCCTCAACCTGGACATCGTCGACATCCCCGAGTTCGCCGCGCAGAAGCTGATCACCCCGATCCGGCTGACCGACCCGAACTTCCTGACGTCGGTGAAGGATCTCCACCAGGTCGCCGACGCCCCGAACAGCTACTGGGCCGCGCCGCTGAACACCGATGTCGGCATGTTGTTCTGGCGCAATCCCGCGGCCGAGCAGCCCGACAAGGTGACGTTGTCGCTCGTGCTCGACACCTTCGCCACCGCCGGTAAGCGCTCGTTCGTCGGCCAGCTAAGTCCCAACTCGTCGAACTACAACGAGGGTTTCCTGGTCAACGTCCTGGAGCACGCCATGTCCGTGGACCCTGAACTGCTGAGCGCGAACGGCGAGATCCTGTTCGAGCTGAAGCCCTGGCAGAAGGCGCTGCAACCGTTGCGGGCGGCCATCGAGGCCAAGAAGGTCACGCTCTCCAGCGACGAGAACGCGAGCCTGAACACGTTCGTGCAGGCCAGACCGACGTTCATGCGTAACTGGCCGGTGAAGTACCGCGAACTCCAGCAGCGTAAGGACCCCGACCTGTTGGCCGGAAAGATCCAGGTGGACCCGCTGAGGCCCGGGGTGCTCGGCGGCCAGAGCCTCGCACTCGTGCGCACCTGCCCCCACCCCGACCACGCCCTCCGGTTCATCAACTTCATGACCGGCGCAGCAGCCCAGAAGATCCTCGCCGGGCACGGCTTCGCCCCGACCTTGGCCGACGCGTACAACGACAGGAACCTCCAGGCGGTCATCCCACACCTGGAAGCACTACGGGGTGCGGTGGAGAATGCCCGGCCCCGGCCGATGCACCCCGGATACCGCGCGTTCGCCGAGGTCTTCGTCGACCACACCAACCAGATGCTGACCGGTGAGTCCGACCTGACCTCGGAGTTCATCGCCGCCATGAAGGCGGCACTCGAATAACCGGAGACGGGGTGAAGGAGGATCCATGAAGGTCGAGCCGTGGCAGGTGCCGATCCTGGTGATGGCCGGCATCATCCTGGCGGAGTTGGTGATCAGGGTGATCCCGCGCCGTTGGACGGCGCACCTGGCCAAGCAGCAGGTCCGCACCGTGGCGCTCGGCGGGCTGGCGGTCCTGATCATCGTCGTCGGGGTGTTGGCGCTCGGCCCGGACCTGGCCGACCAGCTCGCCAGCGTGGCAGCGGCAGTCGCCGGGCTGGTCGCACTCTGGCTGACCTACCGGTCGTACCAGTTGCAGACCGCCGCGAGCCCCGACGCTCCGACCAATGTCGGGCCGGCCGACCCAGAGGCCGCGAGCACCGGCAGTCAGCCGACCGCGCGGTAAGGGGCTGTTGCGTCGGCGGGTCGGTGGGCACGCCGAGCCTCACCGAGACGGCACCGGTTGCCAGCGGATCCCTGCGGCGCTAGGTTGATCCTCTATCGACGAACGTCTACATAGGTGCCGGGAGCCGCATGTCCACGTCTGTCACTCGCCGCACCGTCCTGGCCGGCGGCGCCGGCGCCGCTGTCGGCCTGGCACTGCCCGGCCCTGCCGCCCACGCCGACGGCCACCGTCCCACCGGTGTGAGCTTCACCCTCGACGCGCGGACGCTCGACGGCGGCGAACAGGTCACCTCGGTCACCCTCGACACCGGCCGGCTCGGGCCGATCGACCCCGCCGGGCTCCACCCCGGCACGTTCACCGTGCACGCCAAGGCCACCAGCCCGATCCCGATCGCTCCCGGCGATCTGATCTTCAGCGAGTACGACCTGGACCGCACGGTGACCGCAGCCCGGCTCGACCGGCACGGAAACATCGTGCTCGACCTGAGCCATGCCGAAGGTCAACTCGGCGGTGGCACCCTCGGCTACATCGTGAGCAGGGGCCGCAACGTCCGGCTGGACCTCGTCTACACCATCAGGCAGAACATCCCGCTCGTCCGGCGTCACGGCCCACCGGTCACCATCACCGGCTTCGCGCAGGGGCGGCTGTCGAACCCCGAGGTGGACGCCTTCAGCCACCACGTCTCGGGCTCGGGCCTGAAGTACCGGTTGTACTCCCCGAAGCGGTCCCCCCGCCGCGGTCGGCTGCCGCTGATCCTCTGGCTGCACGGTGCCGGCGAGGGCGCCTCACTGCCCGACGACTACTACGACAACGAGACCACGCTGCGCGCCAACCGCGGCGCGTTGGGCTTCGCCACCCCGGAGGCGCAACGGATCTTCTCCGACGCGTACGTCGTCGCTCCCCAGAGCACCTCCTACTGGATGGAGGACGGTCCCCGGTTCGCCCCGCTGATCCGCGAGATCGTCGAGGACCTCGTCCACCGCGAGCGCGTCGACCCCGACCGGATCTACGTGGCCGGGTGCAGCAACGGCGGCTACATGTCCCTGGAGATGACCGTCGCCTGCCCCGACCTGTTCGCCGCGTCGGTGCCGGTCTGCGGCGTCGTCGAGCCACTCGGCGGAGAGGGCCCGCCGCTGATCACCGACGCGGAGCTGGCGAAGATCCACACCCCGACCTGGCTGGTCACCTCACGCGACGACGACACCGTGCCGCCCGAGACCAACACGGTCCACGCCCACCACCTCATCCCGGGATCACTGATAACCCTGTACGACCACGTCGTCTGGGACGGCTACCGGTTCCCCGGTCACTGGTCCTGGATCTACGTGGCCCGCAACGACCCGAGCCTCGACGGCACCCGCATCTGGCAGTGGATGGCCCGCCGCCACCGGTGATCCGCCGCCTCCGCGCATGCCGGCCGGCTGCTGCCGTCCGGCACGCCCATCGGGTCGAAGCCGGGCCGTCCACCCGCAGGTGCACGGGGGTGCCGCCCGCCGCACGGTGATCAACCCTCGACGGAGACGTGCTGCCGGCAATCTTGCTTCATTTATATACAGGCATCTATTCTTTGACCGCCCATCGACCGCCCCATCCAGGCAGTCGAGTATCGTCGAATCGCTTCGACAACCCAGCGTGACGGTTGGTTCGAAGACAGGAGATGCTCGTGAAGTCCACACTGAGAAAGGTCCAGTTCGCCTTGCTCTCCGGCGTACTGGCGCTGGCCGGATCCACAGCCGTGCTGGCGAGTTCCGCATCGGCTGACAGCATGGCCCCACTGAACGCCACCCAACTCGTCGCCGACATGGGGGCGGGCTGGAATCTGGGGAACGCCCTGGAGGCCAACGCCAACGGGATCCCCAGCGAGACGGCCTGGGGCAACCCGGTCGTGACGCAGGCCTTCATCGACCGGGTGAAGGCGGCGGGATTCAAGACGATCCGCATCCCGGTCTCCTACCTGGGAAACATCGGGTCCGCCCCCAACTACACGATCAGCTCCGCCTGGCTGAACCGGATCAAGGAAATCGTCGACTACGCCTACGGTCGCGGTCTGTATGTGCTGATCAACATGCATGGCGACGGCTACAAGACCATCACCGGCTCGTGGTTGATCTGCGACTCGTCCAACCAGACGACGATCAGGGACAAGTACCAGAAGGTCTGGCAGCAGATCGCGACCAGGTTCCAGAGCTACGGCGAGCACCTCATCCTCGAGTCCATGAACGAGGAGTTCGACGGACAGTACGGCAATCCCACCCAACCGTGCTACTCGAACATCAACGCCTACAACCAGATCTTCGTGGACACGGTCCGCCGGACCGGCGGGAACAACACCTCCCGCTGGCTGCTCGTCCCCGGCTGGAACACCAACATCGACTACACCGTGGGCAACTACGGCTTCGTGCTGCCGACGGACCAGTACCGGTCGACGTCCGTTCCCGCCAACGAGCAGCGACTCATGATCTCCGTGCACTACTACGACCCCTGGGACTTCGCCGGCGAGGAGAACGGCACCATCACGCAGTGGGGGCCGGCCGCCACCAATCCGGCACGGAAGTCGACCTGGGGCCAGCAGGACTTCATGGACGCGCAGCTGAAGAAGGTACGCGACACCTTCGTCTCGCGTGGCTACCCGGTCTTCGTCGGTGAATACGGTTCGGTCGACAAGACGGCCGCCGACTCGACGAACAACCGTTACCGCGCGGACTACGCGCGCACCCTGGTGTCCACCGCCAAGAAGTACGGGGCGGCCACCGCCTACTGGGACAACGGCTACAACGGGGCGTACGGGTTCGGGCTGTTCAACCGCAGCAACGCCACGGTCACCCAGCAGGGCATCATCGACGCCATCATGAGCGGCGTCGGCAGCACCACCCCGACGACGCCGCCGACCACCACCCCACCGACCAGCACCCCACCGACGACCACCCCGGCACCGACCACCGCCGCGCCGACGACCACGCCGCCGTCGGGCGGGCGGTCCTGTTCGGCGTCGTACACGGTGACCGGCCAGTGGCAGGGCGGCTTCCAGGCCGAGGTACGGGTGACCGCCGGCAGCTCGGCGATCAGCGGTTGGACGGCGACCTGGACCTTCGCGAACGGACAACAGGTGACGCAGGCGTGGGGCGCGACGGTCACCGCCAGCGGCGCGACGGTCACCGCCCGAAACGTCGGTTACAACGGTGCGATCAGTGCCGGCGGGAGCACGACCTTCGGCTTCCTGGGATCGGCGAGCGGCACCAACGGCGTACCGTCGTTGTCCTGCGCGGCGAGCTGAGCCGGCCGTGACCGCACCAGACGACCGACGCCGCGCCGGCTCTCCCCACGGCGGTGGTGGGAAGGGCCCGGCGCGGCGCACAGGCGTCACATGTAGAGGGTGTTGGGCTCCAGTCCGCACAGCACCCTGCCGTACAGCTCGGTGTTGACGTCGGGGACGACGAGGCCGTGCAGCGCGGCGGAGGTGATGTCCCGCACGATGCGCTGGATCGGGACGTCGGTGTAGATGGAGGTGCCGCCGCTGGCCATCTGGAAGATGTCGGCGACCTCCTTGGCCAGTCGCGCCGCTTCGCCCTGGTCGGCGCGTACCCGGACCCGCTCCTCGACCGTCCACGCCTCGCCGCTGAACGCCTTGTGGTCGACGACCTCGGCGATCCGCCGGGCGTGGAACACCGCCTGGTCGATCTTGTGGGTGGCGGAGCCGACCCGTAGGTGGGTCAGCGGGGCCTCGGCCTGGCTCGGGTAGTCGGTGTAGATGATCTTCCGGTCGGGCAACCGGTCGAAGAAGGTGTCCCGGGCCGCCTTCGCCAGCCCGGCCAGCATGCCGACCCCGGAGACCGCGGCGACCAGCGTGGCCGGAGTGGAGTAGATCGGGATGTTCCGGTTGGTCGCCGACAGCGTGTCCGGGCCCAGCGCGGCACCCAGCGGGATGACCCGCTCGGCGGGGAGGAAGACGTTCGTGGCCACCGTCGTGATGCTGCCGGAGCCGCGCAGCCCGGTGGTGTGCCAGTCGTCGACGAGCTCCATGTCGGACATCGGCACCATGGTCATGACCGGCTCCGGCTCGGCGCCGTCGCGCAGAATGACCGCCGCCGCCTCCATCCAGTGCGCGTGGTGCGCGCCACTGACGAAGGGCCACCGGCCGTTGAGGATGTAGCCGCCCTCGACCGGGACCATCGTGCCCTTGGGGGCGTTGGTGCCACAGACCCGCACGTCCGGAATCGAGAACACCTCGTCCTGCACCTCGTCGGGAAACATGCAGACCAGGTACGTGGGAATCCAGTTCACCATCGCGACCCAGCCCACGGAGCCGTCGATGCGGCCCAGCGCCGTGCCGACCTCGACAAGCGTCGCGCCGTCGCACTCGTAGCCGCCGTAGCGCTTGGGCACCCGCATCCGGAAGATGCCGGCCTCGGCCATCGCCTCGACCGTCGCCTCGTGCAGGCGGCGGTTCTCCTCCGACCAGGCCACGTGCTCCCGCAGCACCGGCTCGGCCTTGGCGACGCGGCTGAGGATCTCCTCGCGCGTGGGGGTTTCGGTAATCGTCACCAGTTCCTCCTTGGGCAGGCTCTCCGCCTCGTGGACCTTGTCCATCCCACGGTCGCACCCGTCAGCGCGCGGGCACTTCTTCCGTGTTGCGCCCGTGCCCTTCGCCCCGCCGGCGCGGTCGCCGCCGCACGGCAGGCGAGGTCGGCGACCCGGGTCAGGACGGCAGGCGCATGGTGCGCAGGAAGATCGGCAGCAGCCAGGGCCGCCGGCCGCCCACCCGCACCGCGCCACCGAGGACCGCGCGTACCCGGGGCACCCGACCGAACAGCATCAGCGTGAAGGTGGCCGGATCGAAGGAGAGCCGGACGTCGGGACGGCGCTTCGTCGGTGCCACCGTCACCCGGCCGTCGATCAGCGCCATGGTCACCTCGGGACCGAAGCGGTGCCGGAAGTTCACCGAGATCGGTCCGGGATGCGCCGGGCCGTCCCGGTCCAGCAGCCGGCCGTAGCCACGGCGGGTCATGCCGATCATGAACAGGTCGACGAAGAGCGCGGCGTCGGCGGGGTCGACGGCCCAACGTCGGCCGAGTGCCCGGGCGATGTCCCAGGCGTGCAGGTTCAGCTCGTTGAGCAGGTGGGCCAGCAGCCCGGCGACCGGCAGCCGGGCCCCGCCCAGCCAGGACACCTCGTGCTCCGGTCCGGCCTCGTCGGCCGCCCGCAGCACCTCCTCGACGTCGGCGCGCAACCGGTCGGCCAGCACCGGCAGCCGCCGCTCGGTGAAGTGCCGCAGCACCTCGGCGTTCATCACCGAGATCGTGTCGACGGTGGTGCGCCGGCGCAGCTCGAGCAGATCGGGCACCGGCAGGTCGGGTGGGGCGCTCCGGACCAGGGCCAGCCCCATCGCGGCGACACTGCACAGGTGGGCCATGGTGTCCGCCACCGTCCAGTGCGCGGTGGCGGGCCGATCCGGCGGGGCCTCGCCGACGAGGTCGAGCAGCCGCCCGAGGACGACGGGCACGGAGGTACGGACGCGACGCCACTGGTACGGAGTGACCGACATGAGTCCACCATGGAGGAGACGGGCACGCGGGCACTTGTTCGAGGTTGCCGTCCTGCCCGACGCACAGGGCAATCCGGAAGAAGGCAACGGGGGGTTCCGTCTCCACAATCCATCCATGACTGACACCGAAACAGTGCGCGCGGTCCAGCTCACCGCGCACGCCTATCCGCGCTCGCGCGGGCGGATCGTCCTGGGCGGCGTCGCGGCGGGAATCCTGCTGGCGGTGCTGTGGTCGTACGAGTTCGTCGACCACGTGATCGGCGACAACGTCGCCAACACCCTGCTGGGCCACGATGCGAAGGCCACCGCCATCGGTGGCACCGTCGCGGGTCTGGTCTTCGCGTTCGTCTCGGGCCTGGCCGGCACGTTCACGGCGTGCAACATCGCGATGGCCGCCGCGGTCGGCCCGATGAGCCAGGCCAGCGACGCCGATGCGACCCGGGCCGGGCTGCGTGTGCTGCTGCGGCCGGTCGGCTGGCTCACCGTCGGGATGGTGGCGGTCGCCGCGACGTACGGCTTCGTGGGCGTGCTGCTCGGCGACCGGCTGCCACAGTTGTCCACCGACACCGTCGGCGGGCTGCCGGTGCGCCTGGTCCAGTCGATGGTCGTCTTCGGCGTGATCGGGCTCGCCTTCGTCTACCTCGGTCTGGCCGCGCTCGGCACGCTGCCCGACTCGTTCGCGCGTCGCCCGGTCGCCCGGGTGGTGGTGCTCGGCGCGCTGGTCGGCGGGTTCCTCATCGGCCGGCCGTACCCGCTGTTCAACAAGCTCTTCCACTGGGCGGTGGAGACCGGCAACCCGCTGTACGGGGCGGGCGCGTTCGTGCTCCAGTCGCTCGGCAACATCGCCATCGTCACCGCGTTGTTCGCCCTGGTCATCGTGGCCACCCGGGGCCGGTTCGTGCGATGGCTCGCGGCCAGCCCGACCCGTACCGCCGCGGTGACCGGGGCACTGCTGATCGCGTTGGGTGTCTTCATGGTCGTGTACTGGGACGTGCGGCTGCCCGCGATGTTCGGCTACGGCTGGTTCCCCACCATGCCGTACAACGGATAGGACGGTGGTCGTGCCGGCGGGCGCGGCCCCGCGCCCGCCGGACCGGGGCGGGTCAGGCCGAGCCCACGTATCCGCCGACCTTGATTCGCTGCGCGGTCTCGGTGTAGGCCACCGGGTCCTCCGGCAGTCGGGTGCCGAGCCCGTCGACGTAGCGGTTGAACATGCAGAACGCGGCGGCGATCAGCACCGTGTCGTGGATCTCCAGGTCGGTCGCGCCCTCGGCGCGTGCCGCGTCGACAAGCGCGGTGCTCACCTGGCGCCCGCCGGACTGGACCGCGGCGGCGATCCGCAGCAGGCCGCGCAGCTTCGCGGAGACCTCGGCCGTGTCCGGGTCCGTCCGGACCTGGACCACCAACGGCATGCCGCCGTCGAGCTGGGCGGCGGCGAATGCCGAGTGCGACGAGCAGCAGAACGTGCAGTCGTTCAGCCCGGAGACGTACGCCGCGATCAGCTCCCGCTCGCCGGCGCCGAGAGTGGGGTGCGGGGCGTGCAGCAGCGCCTCGGCCAGGGCGTTGAGCGCCTTGGCGGTCTCCGGTCGGTAGTGCATGAGCCCGCTGATCCCCGGGTACTGCGTCTCGTCCAGACCCAGATCGATGTGTGCCACGTGTCTCTCCTCGGCGTGACAGGCCGCGGCCGGCGGCGACGCGGTCCTGCTGCGCATGCTGCCGGCCCGGCGGCCCGTCCGCTTCTTCGACAGTGCCCATCGCGGCCCGACGCTTCGGGTCGCGGGCTCTTCGAGAATGCCGTCCGCGAGGCCGGCACCTGGGCCGACACCTACGGTGACGAGCAGGGCACGGATGCGTATTGCCGCTGCGTAAGGGCCGCTGCCACGATCGGCACCATGGTCGACACGACGCACATACGGCAGGAGGTCCGGACGCAGGCCGGGCCCATGGTGGACCGACTCCGTCAACTCGTGCACGCCGAATCCCCGCCCGGGGCGGTGCGGCACCTGCACGCCTGCGCCGACCTGTTGGAGAGCTGGATCAGCCCGCTGCTGGGCCGGCCCGCCGTGCGGGTCGTGCGCGACGGGCTGCCGCACCTGCTCTGGCAGGCCGAGGACCAGCGGGTGCTGCTGCTGGGGCACTACGACACGGTGTGGCCGGAGGGCACCACGCGGGACTGGCCCTTCGCGCTCGCCGACCACATCGCCACCGGGCCCGGGGTGTGCGACATGAAGTCGGGCATCGTGCAGCTGGTCACCGCGCTGTCGCTGCTACCCGACACCTCCCGGGTGGGGGTGCTGCTGACCTGCGACGAGGAGAGCGGGTCTCCGACGTCCCGGCCGCTGATCGAGCAGCAGGCCCGGCGGTCGCGGGCGGTGCTGGTGGGCGAGCCGGCCACGGAGACCGGCGCGCTCAAGGTCGCCCGCAAGGGCGGTTCGAGGTACGACATCACCGTCCGCGGCCGGGCAGCGCACGCGGGCGTGGAGCCGCACCGGGGGGTGAACGCTGCCGTCGAGCTGGCCCACCAGGTCCTGGCCGTACGGGCGTTCGCCGCCGAGGGCACCAGCGTCACGCCGACGGTGCTCAGCGCCGGCAGCATCAGCAACCAGGTGCCCGAGTCGGCGACGTTCTGCGTCGACGTGCGCGCCTGGACGAGGGAGGAGCTCGACCGGGTGGACCGGCTGATCCACGCGCTGACCCCCCACCTGGCCGAGGCCGCTCTCGTGGTGGGCGGCGGGATCAACCGCTACCCGTTGCAGGAGGCGGTGGCCATGCCGCTGCTGGAGATCGCCCGGCGGGCCGGCCACGAGCTGGGCCTGCCGCCGCTGGAGGCCGCGCACGCCGCCGGCGCGTCCGACGCGAACTTCACCGGGTCACTGGGCGTGGCCACGCTGGACGGCCTGGGCGGGGTGGGCGGCGGGTCGCACGCCCGCAGCGAGTGGGTGGACGTGAGCCAGTTGCCCGACCGCGCCGCCCTGCTCGCCGCGACGATCGTCGGCGTCCTCGCCCGGCAGCGGCGGGGTCCGGTCGGCGCGGCCCGAGGCGTTCCCGCGCGCCTATGAGGCGCGTCGTTGCTGGCCACGGGCCGATCAGCCGTCCATAATGGTGTGTCATGACCCTCACCACGCCCCCGGCCGCCCCACCGCCCCGTTTCGGGGTGGAGGAGGAGTTCCTCGTCGTCGACGCCGTCACCCGGGCCCCGGTGCCCCGGGCCGCCGAGGTCGTGGCGGCGGCGTCCGCGTCGCTCGGGGAGCGGGTGTCGGGCGAGATCACCGAACTGCAACTGGAGACCCGGACCCACGCCTGCGGCACCCTCGGCGAGCTGACCGACCAGCTCGGCGAGGCCCGCAAGGTCGTCGCGGACTGCGCGCGGGCGGCCGGGCTGCGGGTGGTCGCCACCGGCACGGCCCCCGTCGCGGGGGCGGTGCCGCCGCCGATGACCGTCGGCCCGCGGCAGACCCTCGGCAACGAGATGTACCGGGGCCTGCACGACGAGCTGGCGTTGTGCGCGCTGCACGTGCACGTGGAAATGCCCGACCGGCAGCGTGCGGTGCTGGTCGGCAACCACCTGCGGCCGTACCTCCCACTGCTGCTGACCCTGACCGCGAACTCGCCTTACTGGGACGGCCGCGACTCCGGGTACGCGAGCTGGCGCACCACGGTCTGGGGCCGGTGGCCGGTGGCCGGGCCGCCGCCGGTGTTCGACTCGGCGGAGCACTACGACCAGGTGGTACGGCAACTGCTCGACGTCGGCGCGCTCGTCGACCGGGCCACCATCTTCTGGGACGTACGCCCCTCGGAGCGGTACCCGACCCTGGAGGTCCGGGTCGCCGACTCCGCCACCACCGCCGAGGACGCGGCGCGGTACGCGGCACTGGTGCGGGCGCTGGTGGTGCACCTGTCGGCCGCGGTGGCCGCCGGCGAACCCACCCCGCACGTCACCGGTGAGCTGCTGCGGGCGGCCTACTGGCGGGCAGCCCGCGACGGCCTGGACGGCGAGGGCCTGGACCCGCGCACGGGCAGGCTGCGGCCGACGACCGAACTGGTCCGCGACCTGCTGGCCACGGTCGAGCCGGCGCTACGCGCCCACAGCGACCACGACCCCGTCGGACAGTGGCTGGAGCGGCTCGGCGTCGACGGCACCGGGGCGCGCCGCCAGCGGGCCGTCGTCCGCGACGGCGGCACGCTCGCCGACGTCGTCGACGACCTCGCGGAGCGGACGGCGGGCTGACTGTTCGCGGGCGGCGATCTGGGCAATCACGCACAACCGGCGGCGGGTGGCGTGGGTGATGCTGGAGGGGCCCCGACCTGCCGATGGAGGCCCCCCGTGAACCAGATCGCGACCACCCCGTTCCAGCTGCAACGGCTGGATCCCACGTCGATGAGCCGCACCGCCCGGGACTTCGCCGACCGGATGGCGGCCCGCCGGTCGGTGCGGCACTTCTCGGCCGAGCCGGTGCCGCTGGAGGTCGTCGAGGAGGCCGTCCGGGCCGCCGCGACGGCCCCCAGCGGCGCCAACCTGCAACCCTGGCGCTTCGTGGTGGTGACCGACGCCGACCGCAAGCGGCGGCTGCGCGAGGCCGCCGAGGCCGAGGAGGTCGAGTTCTACACGCGCCGTGCCTCGCAGGAGTGGCTGGAGGCGGTGGCCCCGATGGGCACCGACTGGCAGAAGCCGTTCCTGGAGACCGCCCCCGTGGTCATCGTGGTGTTCGAGGTGCACCAGGGGCCGCACACCCCGAAGCCCTACTACGTCAAGGAGTCGGTGGGTATCGCCGTCGGGGTGCTGATAACCGCCCTGCACCTGTCCGGGCTCGCCACCCTCACCCACACGCCCAGCCCGATGCGGTTCCTCAACGACATCTGCGAGCGTCCGGGCGAGGAGCGCGCCTGCCTGGTGATACCGGTCGGCTACCCGGCCGAGGGGGTCACCGTCCCGCAGCTGACCCGCAAGAAGTTGTCGGAGGTCATGGTCCTCCGGTAGGACCTCACCGCCCCAGGTCCGCGGTGAAGAAGTCACGCAGGGGCTGCACGTGCCGGTCCTGCCGACGCCACTCGGCCAGCAGGTCCTCCAGCAGGTGCAGCTCCTCGACCAGTTCCCCGCCCCGGTAGCGGCGCACCACGGGGTGGATGAAGGCGCTCTCGGCAGCCCGGTCGGGCTGCGGATGCCGCTCGATGGCGAACACGTCGGAGTAGCTGTCACGGCCCCAGCGCAGCGAGAACGTGTAGTAGTGGCTCTCGCCGCCGAACCGGGCGACCGCGTGGTCCTCGGGCAGGTCGTGGTAGTGGCGCACCACCCCGGCGCCGGCGTCGACGACGAGGGCGTCGCAGAGGAACTCGAACTGGGTCCACAGCGCCGAGCTCCAGTTGACCCGGTCCAGCACCACCTCGGTGAGCGCCTCGGCGTCCGCCGCGACCTTCTCGTACGCCAGCGGCGCGCCGTCGTACCGCTCGCGCAGCAGAGCGGCGAGGGTACGCAGGTTGTAGCGAAACCCGTCGATGAAGGCCGACGAGGCCTTCTTGAAGTCCCGGTCCTGGGCCAGCGTGCCGGCGAAGTAGAGCCCGTCGACGTCGACCGACTGCCAGTCGGGGCGGGTGGCGGGCAGCCGCCCGCTGGGCACCATGCCGGGGCGGCAGTCGTCGGCGAAGATCGAGGTGTCCATGGCGAAGCCGGTGCAGCGCAGCACCGACTCGTACTCCATCACGGCCGTCTCGCCGTCGGCGTGGGTGTAGGTCAGGCGCACCTCGTACCTGTCCCCCACCGGGCGGATCTCGTCGACGACGCAGTCGAGCACGGAGTGCAGGGTCTTGAACTGGTAGCTGTCCAGGACCGCGCCGTGGTGGCCGCGTACGTCGCCGGGGTGCTTGGTGTTCCAGGCCAGCCGCAGGGGGCGCGGGCTGGCCAGGTGGATCATGGCGGCGTGCCCGAGGATCGCCGAGGCGGTCTCGAACGCGGAGTTGCCCTTACCGAGGATGAGGACCCGCTGGTCGGCGTAGTCGGCCGGGTCGGTGCTCATGTCCTCGTAGCCGATCGCGTGCTCGATGCCGCGTACGTCGGGGATGTGGGGCCTGCCCCAGCCAGCCGCCACCACCACGCAGTCGGCGTGCAGCAGCCGCCCGCCGGCGCGGACGAGGAAGCCGTCCTCGGTCCTGGACACCCGCTCGACCGTCGTGTCGTAGCGGACGGCGAGCCCGTGGTGGCGGGCGAAGTCGCCGAGGTAGCGGACCATGTCGTCGGCGGAGGGGAAGTATTCCCGGCTGTAGTCGGCGAACGGCAGGTCGGCCGGGGTGTGCAGCAGCGAGTTCCAGTCCCAGCGCAGCCGGATCTCCGGATCGGTGCTCGTGGTGTGCACCTTGTTCAGGGAGATCAGCTTGCGGTGGCGGGGGAACCGGCGGAAGAACTCGCCGGGCTCGGCCGCGCGCTCCAGCGTCAGGTAGTCGCTGCCGGCCTGCTGGAGGTAGTAGCTCAGCTGGAGGCCGGCCGGACCACCGCCGATGATCAGATAACGATGGTGCTCGGTGCCCGCTGGCAAGTCGGTCATGGATGCTCCCGCGTCGAGTACCCATGACCATTGTAGATAAATGCACTTAAGTCAATACATATCCGGGTTGGATGGTGCAGCCGAAGAGCCGAACTGGGCCGGCGGTCCCGCCCCCGCCGGGCGGGCGGGGACGGGCCGACACACGGCGACGGTTCAGGCGGGCTGGGTCGCCGGCTCGCGGTGACCGCTGACCTTCGCCGCCGGCATCGGGCCGCCCTTGGCGGTGCCGGTCATCTCGTCGCCGTCGATCGTCACGTCGAAGGCCAGGTCCATCCGCATCGGCTTCTTGATCGACTGGTACCAGGACAGCTGGTTACCCTCCAGCCGGAGGTCGTTCAGGGTGAGCGTCTCCTTCTCACCACGGGAGATGCCCTGCAGGACACCGTCCTTGCTGAACAGCTCCAACTCGGTGCGGCGGACGCCGAACGGGGTGGCGACGGCCACCTTCCAGAAACCCTCGACAGACACGGCGGCTTCCTCTCTTCCCGGAACCCGGGCGGGGGCGGTCCCTGCGGACGACGCCCGGGCGGCGCCTCGGGCAGCGCCGCCACCCACGCTAGCCATCGCGGCCACGACAGTTAGTCGCCATATTGCCGTCTTGCACCGGACGGGTGGACACAGCGGATCAACGCGAACGAGATCGACCAATAGGGATCCGGCGCGGCAAATCGTCCGCTATACGCGAACTAAACCGCTTTCATGCTGCGAAAACGTCGGGAGCAATGTGAAAGAAGCGCGCCCCGGCGCCACCGTCGCACGATGAACCTGGCCCGATCCGGTCGCCGAACATCCACCCTTCCCGCCGCTACAGGAGGAAACCAGGCACGCCAGAAAGCAGCTTCGCCGCACGGACCGAAGTGGCTGGAGAACGCCCTCCTCCGGCCGCACCGTCGGCCGCGAGGCCCACGACGTCAGGTGCCACTTCCCATCCCTTACCGCGCAGCACCCCGGGGCCGCCCGTGGAACACCGCCGCGGTGATGCCGTCTGTCCTGTTCACGCCATCGGCTTTGGCAGAAGCCGATGGCTCTGTTGTAAGGAGACCGTACCGTGCTGGGTCAACGCGCACGCTCGCTCAGTCCCGGAATAGTCGCGATTCTACTCGTGGCCTCGCTCTTTTTCATCATCGACAGCCGCGTGTCCGTCGCCGGTGCCGATGAGACCGCCACACGATACCGCTTCACCGAGCAGCCGATCGCCTACCCGGACGGCTACGACCAGCTACCCAAGAAGACAAGTCGCGACGTCAACCGGTCTTACCACAAGATCCGCGCCTGGGTCTCGTCGGTCGGCGCGAGCATCGCCGTCAACGACCTCACCGGTCACGGCCGCGCCAACAGCCTGTGCTTCGTGGACGTGCGCACCGACAAGGTGGTCGTGACCTACGCGCCCACCGCGCCGAAGGAGGACCAGTTCGCGCCGTTCATCCTCGATCCGGCGCCGCTGCCGATCGACGACACGATGGCGCCGATGGGCTGCGTGCCGGGTGACTACAACCTCGACGGCCGGATGGACCTCATGGTCACCTTCTGGGGCCGGGTGCCGATCCTGTTCCTGCACAAGGCCAGCGCCACCACGGTGTCCAACGCGACGTACCAGCGCCAGGAGCTGCTGCCGCAGAGCTCGCCCGACGGCCTCTACCACGGGCCCAAGTGGCACACCAACGCCACGCTGGTCAGCGACCTCGACGGCGACGGCCGGCCGGACGTGGTGATCGGCAACTACTTCCCCGAGTCCGACGTGCTCAACACCAGGGGCCAGGACAACGTCGAGATGAACGAGACGCTGTCCAGCGCCACAAACGGTGGTGGCAGCCACGTCCTGCGCTGGCTGTCGGCGACCTCGGGCGACGCCCCCTCGGTGACCTTCGTGCCGGAGCGCGCAGCGATCCCGTTCGTCGCGTCGACCGGCTGGACGCTGGGCCTCAACGCCGCCGACCTCACCGGCCGGGGCCTGCCCGACGTCTACGTCGCCAACGACTTCGGCCACGACCACCTGCTGCACAACGTCTCCAAGCCCGGCCGCATCGAATTCACGGTCGCCGTCGGCGAGCGCACCCCCACCACGCCCAAGTCGTTCGTGCTCGGCAACGGCTCGTTCAAGGGCATGGGCATCGACTTCGGTGACCTGGACCGCAACGGCACCTTCGACATGATGGTCTCCAACATCACCACGGCCTGGGGCCTGGAGGAGAGCAACTTCGTCTGGATCAACCGGGCCCGCGACGAGGGTGACATGCTCGCCAAGCTGGACAAGGGCGTCGCCCCGTTCACCCAGGAGGCCCGCCCGCTCGGCCTGGCCTGGAGCGGCTGGGGCTGGGACGTGAAGTTCGGCGACTTCCTCAACAGCGGCGACCTGGACGTCGTGCAGACCCTCGGCTTCGTCAAGGGCAAGATCGACCGCTGGCCGTGGCTGCAGGAGATGGCCATGATGAACGACGACCTGATGTCCAACCCGGCGATGTGGCCGAACATGCAGCCCGGCGACGACATCGCCGGCAGCCAGCCGCTGGCGTTCTTCGCCCGCACGGCAAGCGGCGAGTTCGCCAACATCACCGGGCAGGTCGGCCTGGACGTGCCGATCCCCACCCGGGGCATCGCCACGGCCGACACCCGGGGTATCGGCGCGTTGGACCTCGCGGTGGCCCGCCAGTGGGGCCCGCCGGCGTTCTACGTCAACGAGGCGCCGGGCAAGGGCAACTACCTGAACCTGCGGCTGTACCGGCCGGCGGTCGACGCCCCGGCGGGCAAGATGCTCTGCACCCCGGCTTACGGCGCCACCGTCACCGTCACCACGCCCGACGGACGCAAGCAGATCTCCCAGCTCGACGGCGGCAGCGGCCACGGCGGCAAGCGCAGCTTCGAGGTCCACTTCGGACTGGGAGCCACCAGTGGCCCGGTCACCGTCGACATGCGTTGGCGTGACCTGAGCGGCCAGCAGCACAGCGTCAGCGAGCAGCTCACCGCCGGCACGCACACCCTCGTGCTGACCGACCGCGTCGAGGAGGTTCCGAACCGATGACCACGATCGCCTCTCCCCCCAGCATCGACACCGCGCCCGCGGCTCCCGTCGTCCCGGCCAAACCCGCGCCCGACCGCCGCTACCTGGCCCTGCGCAACTTCGCCCTGTCCATCAGCGTGTTCAACATCTTCGGCTACACGCTGCTCGGCTTCGAGCAGCCGTGGCTGTGGCCCATCTTCGCCGTGCTCACCGGCTACGCCGCCGAGATCAGCTTCGAGCTGGTCCGGGCCTGGGCGAAGAAGGACACCCCCCGGTTCCTCGGCGGCGGCGCCCGCCGGGTGTACGAGTTCCTGCTGCCTTCGCACATCACCGCGCTGGCCTGCAACATGCTCCTGTACGCCAACGACATGTTCCTGCCGATCGCGTTCGCCGTGATCGTCGGCGTGACCGGCAAGTACGTCTTCCAGGCGCCGGTCTACGGCCGGATGCGGCACTACATGAACCCGTCGAACTTCGGCATCACGATGGCGCTGGTCTGCTTCGGCTCCTGGATCTCCATCGCCCCGCCGTACCAGTTCACGGAGAACGCCAACACGTACTTCCGGATCATGATCCCGATCATCATCGTGACCGCCGGCACCGTGATCAACGCGCTGCTGACCCGCAAGGTCCCGCTGATCGTCGGCTGGCTCGGCGGCTTCGCCATCCAGGCGTTCATCCGGCACTGGATCTGGGACGTGGCGCTGTTCTCCGCGCTGGGCGTGATGACCGGGGTGGCGTTCGTGCTGTTCACCAACTACATGATCACCGACCCGGGCACCACCCCGGTCAAGCCGATGAACCAGTTCATGTTCGGCTCCGGCGTGGCCATGACCTACGGCGTGCTGATGCTGTTCAACGTCGTCTACACGCTCTTCTTCGCGGTGGTCGTCGTCTGCGCCATCCGCGGCGTGGGCTGGTGGATCGCCGACCTCCGCAAGAAGTCCCGCACCGCCACCGCGCTGACCCTCGACACCCCCAGGAGCATCGCGTGAGCGAACGCATAGCCGTCGTCGGGATCGCCTGCCGGTATCCCGACGCGGAGGACCCCAACCAGCTGTGGGAGAACGTCCTCACCGGCCGTCGGGCCTTCCGCCGGTTGCCCGACGAGCGGATGAACTCCGAGGACTACTACTCCCCCGACCCCGCCGCGCCCGACCGGTTCTACTCGGCCAAGGCCGCCGTGATCGAGGGCTTCGAGTTCGACCGGGTCAAGTACAAGATCGCCGGAAGCACCTTCCGGTCCACCGACATGACGCACTGGCTGGCCCTGGACACCGTCTCCCGGGCCCTGGCCGACGCCGGCTTCGCCGACGGCGAGGGGCTGCCGCTGACCACCACCGGCGTGATCATCGGCAACACCCTCACCGGCGAGTTCAGCCGGGCCAACCTGCTGCGGCTGCGCTGGCCGTACGTGCGGCGCACGGTCGGGGCGGCGCTGCGCGAGCAGGGCTGGGACGACGCCGCCGTCGGCGCGTTCCTCGACGGGCTGGAGCCGCGCTACAAGGCACCGTTCCCGCCGATCGACGAGGACACCCTGGCCGGCGGCCTGGCCAACACCATCGCCGGCCGGGTCTGCAACCACTTCGACTTCAAGGGTGGCGGCTTCACCGTCGACGGTGCCTGCTCGTCGTCGCTGCTGTCGGTCGCCACCGCCTGCAACGCCCTGGCCCGGGGCGACCTCGACGCCGCCGTGGCCGGCGGGGTGGACCTGAGCATCGACCCGTTCGAGGTGATCGGCTTCGCCAAGACCGGCGCGTTGGCCACCGGCGAGATGCGGGTCTACGACCGCAACTCCAACGGGTTCTGGCCCGGCGAGGGCTGCGGGATGCTGGTGCTGATGCGCGACTCCGACGCGGTGGCGCGAGGCCTGCGCCGGCACGCCGTCATCGCCGGCTGGGGTTACTCCTCCGACGGCAAGGGCGGCATCACCCGGCCGGAGGCCAGCGGCCACCGGCTGGCCATCCGGCGGGCGTACGAGCGGGCCGGCTTCGGCATCGACTCGGTGTCCTACCTGGAGGGCCACGGCACCGGCACCGCCGTCGGTGACGCCACGGAGCTGCGCGCGTTCACCGAGGCCCGGCAGGAGGCCGACCCGGTGGGCGCACCCGCCGCGATCAGCACCGTGAAGGGCAACTTCGGGCACACCAAGGCCGCCGCCGGGGTCGCCGGACTGCTCAAGGCGATCCTCGCGGTACGCCAGCAGGTCATCCCCCCGGCCACCGGGCACGTGGATCCGCACCCGGTGCTCGACGTGGAGCAGCCCGCCCTGCGGGTGCCCGCCACGGCGGAGCTGTGGCCGGCCGACAGGCCGGTCCGGGCGGCCGTGTCGTCGATGGGCTTCGGCGGCATCAACGCCCACCTGGTGGTCGAGAGCGCCGAAAGCGGCCGACGGACCCGCATCGGGGCGTCGACGACCGCGCTGGTGCGCTCCCGGCAGGACGCCGAGCTGCTGATGTTCGACGCACGTACCCCGCAGGAGCTGGGCTCGCGGCTGTCGGACCTGGCGCCGTGGGTGGGCCGGCTCTCGTACGCCGAACTGGGCGACCTGGCCGCGGCCCTGGCGGGAAAGCTCACCGGCCGACCGGTGCGGGCAGCGGTGGTCGTCGCCTCGCCCGAACAGGCGCGGCAGCGGCTGGAGCGGTTGGTCGAGCTGCTCGACGCGGGCGAGCAGCGGGTGATCGACGCGGCCGGCGGCGTCTTCCTCGGCACGGCGGGGCCCGCTCCGAGGATCGGGTTCCTCTTCCCCGGCCAGGGTGCGGGCCGACGGGCCGACGGCGGCGCGCTGCGCCGACGGTTCGAGGAGATCGACGCCCTGTACCAGGCCCACCAGCCGCCGCCCGGTGCGGACCTGGTGGCCACGGCGGTGGCCCAGCCGCGGATCGTGACGGCGTCGGTCGCCGGCCTGCGGGCGCTGTCGATGCTCGGTATCCGGGCCACCGGCGCGGCCGGACACAGCCTCGGCGAGCTGACCGCCCTGCACTGGGCCGGCGCCATGGACGAGCAGACGCTCATCGCGACCGCCGGCGCACGTGGGCGGATCATGGCCGACGCCAGCGCCGGGGACGGCACGATGGCCAGCATCTCCGCCGCCCCCGAGGTGGTGGAGCCGCTGCTGGCCGGCACGCCTGTGGTCATCGCCGGCTACAACAGCCCGCAGCAGACCGTGGTCTCGGGCCTGGTCGAGGACGTGCAGCAGGTCGGTGCGCGCGCCGAGCGGGCCGGGTTGTTCTGGACCCGCATCGCGGTGTCGCACGCCTTCCACTCCGAGGCCGTCGCCCCGGCGGCCGTCGCGTTCGCCGAGCACCTGCGCGGCGAGACCTTCGCGCCGCTGTCGCAGACCATGGTCTCCACGGTCACCGGCACCGTGCTGCCGGCCGACACCGACGTGCCGGACCTGCTGCGCCGGCAGGTACTGGACCCGGTGCGGTTCACCCAGGCGGTACGCCGCCTGGCCGACGACGCCGACCTGCTGCTGGAGGTCGGCCCCGGCCGGGTGCTGCGCGGGCTGGCCGCCGACATCGCCCCGCAGGTGCCGACGATCTCGCTGGAGACCGACAGCCTCTCCCTCGCGGGCCTGCTCAACGCGGTCGGCGCGGCGTACGCGGCGGGGGCACCGGTCAACCACGGGGCGTTGTTCCAGGACCGGTTCACCCGGCCACTGGAGCCGGGCCGGCCGCTGCGCTTCTTCGCCAGCCCCGCCGAGTCGGCGCCGGCCGGGGACTTCGCGGTGGCCCGTACCGCCGAGGAGCCGGCCGCCGTCGCGGTGGCGCCGGGCGGCGCGTCGGTGGCGGTCTCCGGGCCCGGCGCCACGGTCGACAGCCTGGGGTTGCTGCGCCGGCTCGCCGCCGAGCGGGCGGAGCTTCCTCTGGAGGCGGTGCGGCCGGACAGCCGGCCGCTCGACGAGCTGCACCTCAGCTCGATCACCGTCGGCCAGATCGTCAACCAGGCCGCCCGGGAGCTCAACGTGGCGGCGCCGACGCTGACCTCCAGCTACGCCACCGCCACTGTGGCGGAGATCGCGCAGATCCTCGACGACGCCGGCGCCACGGCCGACACCGACGAGTCGGACACGTCGATCGCCGGGGTGGCGCCGTGGGTGCGGGCGTTCGCCGTCGACCTGGTGCCCACCGAGGTCGGGCCCCGGGTCGACGCCCCGGTCGACGGCGGATGGCAGGCGTTCACCGCCGGGCACAGCGCACTCGCCGAGCCACTGCGCACGGCGCTGCAACAGGCCCGGGTCGGCGGCGGGGTGCTGCTGTGCCTGCCCCGCGACTGCCAGCCCGAGCACATCCCGGTGATGCTGCGGGCGGCGCGGGCCGCGCTGGCACAGGGCACCGCCGTCCGGTTCGTGACGGTCGGCGACCGGCGCAACGCCGCCGGCCTGGCCAAGACGCTGCACCAGGAACACCCGGAGATCGCCACCACTGTGGTCACCCTGCCGCTCGCCGACGCACCGTCCGAGGAGGCGGTGACGGCCACGGTGACCCGGGTGGTCGCCGACGTGGCGGCCACCGCCGGGTTCAGCGAGGTGCACTACGACGCCGACGGCAACCGGTACGTGCCGGTGCTGCGGCCGGCGACCCTGCCGCCCAACGGCGGGCCGGGGCTCGGCGTGGAGGACGTGCTGCTGGTCACCGGCGGCGGCAAGGGCATCACCGCGGAGTGCGCCCTGGCCCTGGGCCGGGACACCCTCGCGGCGGTGGGCCTGATCGGCCGCTCCGATCCGGCGACCGACGCGGAGCTGGCGGCCAACCTCGACCGGCTCACCGCCGCCGGGGTGCGCTTCCACTACGCCCGCGCGGACATCACCGCGCTGGACGAGGTGAAGGCGGCCGTCAACGACATCGAGCGGGTCCTCGGCCCGGTCACCGGCGTGCTGCACGGCGCCGGCCGCAACGAGCCGGCGGCGGTGGCCAACCTCGACGAGGCCACGTTCCGGCGGACCCTCGCCCCGAAGATCGACGGGCTGGAGGCCGTGCTCGCCGCGACCGACCCGCACACGTTGCGGCTGCTTGTCACCTTCGGCAGCATCATCGGCCGGGCCGGGCTGCGCGGCGAGGGGCACTACGCCACGGCCAACGACTGGATGACCGACCTGACCCGCAAGGTCGGCGAGGACTACCCGCACATCCGGTGCCTGGCGCTGGAGTGGTCGGTGTGGTCCGGCGCCGGCATGGGCGAGCGGCTCGGGGTGCTGGAGGCCCTCACCCGCGACGGCATCGCGCCGATCCCGGTGGAGGCCGGCATCGCGACGCTGAAGGAGGTGCTGGCCAGCCCGGCCGCACCGCAGACGCTTGTGGTGATGGGTCGCGCCGACGGCCTGCCGACGGTCACGCTGGAGCGGTGCGACGTGCCGCTGCTGCGCTTCGTCGACCGGCTGCAGGTGCACTACCCGGGCGTGGAGCTGGTCGTGGACGCCGACCTGACCGCCGAGGACGACCTCTACCTGCCCGACCACCTGCTCGACGGGGACCTGCTCTTCCCCGCCGTGCTGGGCATGGAGGCGATGGCGCAGGCGGCCTCGGCGCTCACCGGGCGCACGACGGCCCCGGTGCTGGAGGACGTCGAGCTGCTGCGGCCGATCGTGGTGCCACCCGCGGGCGGCACCACGATCCGGATCGCGGTGCTCGCCGCCGCCGACGGCACGGTCGAGGCGGTGGTGCGCAGCAGCGACACCAACTTCGCCGCCGACCACTTCCGGGCCCGGCTGCGGTGGGACCGGCCGCTGCGGGTCGAGCCCCGGCCGGGCTCCGCCGCGGCGGAGTTGCTGCCGATCGACCCGGCCCGCGACCTGTACGGACCGGTGCTGTTCCAGGGACGGCGGTTCCAGCGCCTGCTGGGCTATACGGACCTGGCGGCGACGAGCTGCACGGCGCGGGTGTCCAACCGGCCGGTCGACGGGTGGTTCGCCCGGTACCGCCCCGGTGACCTGGTCCTGGCCGACCCGGGCACCCGGGACACGGTGATGCACGCGTTGCAGTGCTGCGTGCCGGACGCGACCCTGCTGCCGGGTGCCGTCGAGCGGCTGCACCTGGCCGATCCGAAGGTCGCCGCCACCCTGGACACCGTCACCATCCACGCGGTGGAACGGCTGCGCCAGGGCGACACGTACCACTACGACGTGGACGTCTGCGACGCCGACGGCAACGTCGTCGAGCGGTGGGAAGGGCTACGCCTGCACGCCGTACGCAAGCAGGACGGCACGGGGCCGTGGCTGCCGGCGCTGGTCGGCCCGTACCTGGAGCGGCGGGTCGGCGCGTTCCTCCCCGACGAGCTGCGCGTCGTGGTGCGACCCGACGACGCGGACGCCACCGGTACGGCTGCCCGCCGCCGGCAGACCGCCCGCGCGGTGAGCTGGGCGCTGGGCACGGAGACGACGGTGCGCTACCGGCCGGACGGCAAGCCGGAGGTCGACGCCGACGTGCGGATCTCCGCCTCGCACGGGGGCGGGGTCACCGTCGCCGTCGCCGGCGCCTCGGCGGCGGTGGGGTGCGACGTGGAGCTGGCCTCGGCCCGCTCCGGTGACGAGTGGGCCGGCCTGATCGGCCCCGACGGGCTCGCCCTGGCCACGCTGCTGGCCCGGGAGCAGGGCGAGGACCTGTCCGTCGCGGCCACCCGGGTCTGGGGCGCGGTCGAGTGCCTACGCAAGAACGGCCATGCCCGGGTCGACCTGGTGGCCGAGCCGAACGGCCCGGCCGGCTGGGTGGCCCTGCGGTCGGGGGCGGCGCGGATCGCCACCTTCGTGACCGCGCTCGACGACGTCGAGGAGCCGGTGGTGTTCACGATGATGGCGCAAGGAAGCAGGTGAAGTCGTGGAGTCCTACTACGAGTACCGGCACCTGGTCGGTTTCGAGGAGACCAACCTCGTCGGAAACGTCTACTACGTCAACTACCTGCGCTGGCAGGGCCGGTGCCGGGAGATGTTCCTGCGCGAGCAGGCACCGGAGGTCCTGGCGGACATCCGCGACGACCTGAAGCTGTTCACCCTCAAGTGCGAGTGCGAGTTCTTCACCGAGATCACCGCGTTCGACGAGTTGTCGATCCGGATGCGGCTGGAGGACCTCACCCAGACCCAGATCGGCTTCGCCTTCGACTACGTGCGGCTACGCGACGGCTTCGAGGAGCTGGTGGCCCGGGGACGGCAGCGGATCGCGTGCATGCGCGGCCCGAACACCGACACCCGCCCGACGCGGGTACCGGACACCCTGCGGACGGCGTTGTCGCGGTACGCGGTGGCCCCCGCCGCGGGCGGCCAGCGCAAGGTCCTCGAAGGCGTCGGGGAGGGCTGAGCCGTGACCAGAGCGGACCAGCAACAGACCTCCACGGCCGACCACGCCGAACTGCGGGCGGTGATGGGGATGTTCGCCACCGGCGTGACGGTGGTGACGTCCGGCCGGGACCTGCCGCACGGGATGACCGCGAACGCGTTCACCTCGGTGTCGCTGGACCCGGCGATGGTGCTGGTGTGCGTGAAGCGCAGCTCCGTCATGCACGACACCGTCCTGGCGCAGGGCACCTTCGCGGTGTCCATCCTGGCCGCCGGCCAGGAGGGGCTGGCGCGCTACTTCGCCAGCTCCAGCCGGCCCCGCGACGAGCGGGAGTTCGCCACGGTGCGGTGCGAGACGGGCCCGCACACCGGGGCGCCGATCGTGTCCGGGAACGTGGCCTGGGTGGAGTGCAAGCTGGCGGCCGTGTACGACGGCGGCGACCACTCCATCTTCCTCGGCTCCGTGCTCGGCACCGGCCGGGGCGGCAGCAGCGACGCGCTGCTGTTCCACGGCGGCCGGTTCTGCGAGGTCGGCAAGGACTGACCGGGTCGGCCCGGTGCCCACCGGGCCCACCCGCCGACGGCCGGGCGGCCACGCACCCCGCGTGGTCGCCCGGCCGTCACCGTGCCCGCCTGTGGATCCGGCCGCACCGAAGGGCGCTGGGAGCTCGGACCACGACGGGGCACCACCCGCGACGCCGCCGTCCGGCGGACACGACGAGGCGCAACCGGCCGGGAAGCACCGATTGCGCCAGGTCGGGGCGGGGGCGGGGTCAGGCCTCGTAGACGTGCATCGGCAGGGCGCCGCGCACCCGCAGGGTCAACATCGGCTCCGGCACCACCGGGTGCCCGGGTCGCAGCGACAGGCGCAGCTGCCGGGTCACGCAGGCCAGGACGAACACCGCCTCCAGCAGGCCGAGGTTGTTGCCGACGCAGAAGCGGGGGCCGGCGCCGAACGGGAGGTAGGCGTACCGCGGCCGGTCGGTGCGCCGGTCCGGGTCGAAGCGCTCCGGGTCGAAGCGGTCCGGGTCGGGCCAGAACTCCGGGTGCCGGTGCAGGGTGTACGGGCACAGCACGACGTCCGCGCCGGCGGGCACGTGCCAGCCGCCCACCACGTCGTCGCCCTGGGCGATGCGGGGCAGCAGCCACACCGGCGGGTACAGCCGCATCACCTCGTCGACCACCATCGCGGTGTACCGCAGCCGGTGCAGGTCCTCGTACACCGGGTTGCGGTCACCGAGCACCTCGACGGCCTCGGCGTGCATCCGCTCCCACACCTCGTGGTGCCGGTCGAGGAGATAGAAGGCCCAGGTCAGGGTGCTGGCGGTGGTCTCGTGCCCGGCCAGCAGCAGGGTGACCAGCTCGTCGCGCATCCGCTGTCGGGCCACCCGGGGGTCGGCCTCCCGGCTGGTCGACCCGATCAGGCGGGACACCACGTCGTCGCGGTCGGCGATGCCGCCGGGCTCCGCCCGCCGGTGTGCCACCAGCCGGTCGACGATCTCCTGCAGCTCGGCACGGGCCCGACGGAAGCGCCGTTGCCGGGGCAGCGGCACCCAGGTCGGCACGGCGCCCAGCGACATCATCTCGAAGATCGCCTGGTCCTGCACCGCCTCGAACGCCGCGCCGATCCCCCCGAACTCGCCGAGGTCCGCGTCGAGCAACGTGCGGCCCAGCACGCCGAGGGTCAGCTCGGTCATCTCGTGTCCGATGTCGACGGGGCCGGCACCGACCATGCGCTGCAGCCGGGCGGCCATCCGCACCGCCTCCTCGGCGACCGCGTCGGCCTGGCGGGCGATCCGACGGGCCTGGAACACCGGCTGGATCACCTTGCGCTGTTTGGTCCACAGCGCGCCCTCGCTGGTGAGCAGGCCGTCGCCGAGGGTACGGCGGGCGTGCACCAGCCCGATGCCCTTGTGGTAGTTGCCCGGGTTCTCGGCGAGCACGTGCTTGGCGTGGTCGGGATGGTTGAAGAACCAGAGCGTCTTCGGCCCCAGCGGCAGCCGGACCGCGTCGCCGTACCGGGCGGACACCGCCCGCATGACGTCGAGCCGGTTGCGGGCCATCCGCCCGAGCAGGGCCGGGGCGGTCCAGGGCGACGGGCCCGGCGGGCGCAGCCGGTTCGGGTCGGCGATCGCGGTCACGGCTGTACCGGGGCGTCGGCCCGGAACCGCGCGGCCACGGCTCGCCGCCACACCTCGTACGCCGGCCGACCGGAGGCGTCCGGGCCCGCGGGGATCAGCTCGTCGGTGACCCGAGCCGCGTCGACGGCCGACGCCTGGCAGAAGACCTGGGTGGCCAGCTCCGTGTGCGGCACCGGCAGCCCCGCCCGGATCCGGGCCTGCGCGGCGAACGCGCTGGCCTGGGCGACGAACGGGGCGTGCTCACCCGAGCGGGCCAGGAACAGCCGCAGCTCGTCGGCGGTGCACCCGCCCGCGTACGTCGCCGCGAGCCCCGCCCCGCTGTAGAGGTCCTCGTGCCGCGTCGCCGGGAACCGGTCGATCAGGTCGGCGGCGACCGTCGGGTCACAGCCGGCGACGAACCAGGTGGCCCGGCCGATGCCCTGGTCGATGGCGCGGGCCGCGTACGCGGTGGGGCCTTCGGGCGGCCACGGGAAGTCGGTCACCGCCCGCCGGCCGTGCACGTACTCCGCGGTGTGGAAGTACGCCTGGTGGAAGCCGTAGCCGTCGTGCACGAGCCAGCGCAGCAGCGGGTCGGTGGCGGCGGCCAGGGCCCGCCGCCACAGGAACTTCGGCAGCCGCGCCAGCGCCCAGCCGATCCCGACGTACGCCATGTAGACGTGGCGGTCGCCGGTGCCGGCGAGGAACTCGGCGCTGCGCCGGGGTGTTCCCGGGGTGAGCGCGTCGACCAGCGCGAAGCCCATGGCCGCGCCCTCGTAGGCGAACCCCTGGAAGCGGGTCGGCAGCTCGGCGAGCTCGGTGTCGACGTCGGTCACCCGGCGGGCGCCGGCGGCCGAGGAGAGCCCGGTCAGAAATGACGAACCGACCGTCTCCAGGATGGTGCGGGCCTCCGGATTCTTGTCGTGGAAGCCCCGGGTGGAGACGAGGGTCTCCTTGACGTCTGGGGTGAGGACACGGCGCCTGAGCGCCCTGATGGTGCCGGCCACCTGTAGCTCCCATTCATCCAGATTCGACGATCCAACTGGTCAATCTTCCCGACCGCGCGACGCCCGCAGCCACTTCCCGATTGCCCTCTGACCTGCGACGCAGTGCCGGACAACGGCACGTTGGGAGTAGCCCGCCGCTGGCGGGCGGGACACGATCGAGCCGCCCGCCAGGCCCGGCAGCAGCGTCGCGCCGCGCGTCTGCGCGCCGGTCGCGGGCGGAGAGGAGCTCGCGATGTTGGTGCTCGTGACGGGTGGTACGGGCTTCGTCGGCGCGCACACGGTGGCGGCGCTCGCCGCAGCCGGGCACCGGGTGCGGGTGCTGGCCCGGGATCCGGACCGGGTCGTCCCGGCCCTGTCCCCGCTGTCGGTGCCCGGCGACGCGGTGCAGGTCTGCGTCGGCGACGTGCTGGACGAGACGGCGGTGGCCCGGGCCGTCGGTGGTGTCGACGCGCTGGTGCACGCCGCCTCGGTCTACTCGTTCGACAGCCGGTGGCACGGGGCGACCCGACGGACCAACGCGCGCGGCACCGAGGTGGTGCTCGCGGCGGCCCGCCGGGCCGGGGTGGGGCGCTCGGTGCACGTGTCGACGTTCGGCGCGCTGGCGCCGTCGGCGGCCGGGACGGTGGGCCCGCAGTCGCCACCGACCACGGCCCGGGAGACGTACCTGGCGAGCAAGGCCGCCGCGGAGCGGGTCGCCAGGAGGCACCAGGCGCAGGGCGACCCGGTGGTGATCGCCTATCCGCCCGCCCTGCTGGGCCCGGACGACCCGAGGCTCGGCGACCAGAACGCCCGGCTGCGCAACGTGCTGCGCGGCCTGATGCCGATGTGGCCCACCGGCGGCTTCCCGGTCGGCGACGTCCGGGACACGGCCGCGCTGCTCGCGGAGCTGGCCACTACGCCGGCCGGGGACGGTGGGCGGCACCTCGGTCCGGGCCGCTACCTGAGTACCCGCGGCTACCTGCGGGCCGTTCGCGAGGCGACCGGCCGCCGGCTGCCCACGCTGTTCCTGCCGGCCCGGGCGGTGCTGCCCTTCGCCTACGCCACCGACCTGGCGCAGCGGGTGTGGCCGTGGCACATCCCGGCCGAGTACGGGGCCTGCTACGTCTGCGCCGTCGACGCCCACCCGCAGGACGTGGCCCGGTCGGCGGGGCCGGTGCCCCGGCCGATCGGTGAGACGCTCGTCGACACCGTGGGCTGGCTGCACCGTACGGGACGGCTCACCGCCGGCCAGGCCGGCGCACCTGTCGTTCCCGCCGCGCCCGCGTCGGGTTCCGTCGAAGCCGTGGCGTCGCCACGCGAGGAGGCACGACCGTGACCATCGTCGAACCGCAGCCGTCCCGCCCGTCCCGGGTTCCCGCCGACGCGGCCTACCGCCAGGTCCGGCGGGCCACGGCGGACCTGCTTGCCGAGGGGCCGCCCGGCGCGGGCACGCTGCCGGTGGCGCACTGCCCGGACTGGACCGTCGACAGGCTCGTCGCGCACCTGGTGGAGGTCTGCGCGCGGGTGCACGGTCGGGTCACCGGTGCCGTCCCCGGCGCGACGCCCGACGCCGGGCTGCCGGAGCTGCTCGTCGAGTGGGAGCGGCTGAGCGGGCCGGTGGAGGAGTTCCTCGCCGGCCCGGACTCGATGGACGGGCACATCCTGGTGATGGACGCGTTCACCCACGAGCTGGACCTGCGTCAGGCATTGGGCGTCGCGCCGCCGGTCGACCATCCGGCGCTACCGGCGTCCTTCGACGTGCTGTTGAGGGGACTGTCCGCCGCGCTCGACGGCCGTGGCCTGCCGCCGCTGGCGGTGCAGACCGAGCACGGGCGGGCCGTGGCGGGTACGGGCGAGCCGGCGGTGACCGTGGTCGGCCCGTGGCACGAGGTGTACCTGTCGCTGGCCGGTCGCCGCAGTGCGTCGCAGATCCGGTCGCTGCGGTGGAGCGCCGACCCGGGGCGCTGGCTGCCGGCGTTCACCTGGGGGCCGTTCCGGGTGCCGGAGTCACCGATCGCCGCCTCCGTACGCTGAGCCGCACCGCTGTGCTGAGCCGCTGTCGGCGGGCGGCCGGTGGCCCGGGCGCCACCGGCCGACCGCCTTCTGCGCGGGGTGTTCCTGGGCGCGTGGCCGGGTCCCGTTCGGCCCGCGCCCTCATTCCCCGGTTACGGTGCCGCCATCCGGCCTCCGGGGTCGCCACCACCCGGAGGCGGCGGTCACGACTTGGCCCGGTGCAGCAACCGGGACGGCCTGGCGGTACGCCGGTCGGTGCGGGTGAACCCGCGCCTGGTGCGGCTGGCGGGGTCGTTGCTGTCCAGCTCGGGCAGCGCGATCAGGATGGGCAGGTCGAACACCCCGGTGTGGTGCAGTTCCAGGTCGACGGTGAGGTTGTCGCTGGTGGCCACGGTCAGCGCGTCGTGGGAGCCGACCGCCAGGGGGCGACGCATGGACGGGCGGGCCGCGATGTCACCGAGCGCGATCGCCGCGGCCCGCAGGTACCACTGCCCCTCCGGCACGTCGCGCAGCACGTACTCGCCCGAGGCCTCCAGGATGTCGCAGGAGGCCGGCAACCCCTGCACGATGGGGCTGTCGAAGATGCCCACGTACACCTTGACCGGCACGTCGACCGGGGGCAGGACGAGTCGGCCGGTGATGGTGGCCCGGCGGCGCGGGCCGGCCGTGCGGGTGCGGGACAGCTGCGGGATGCCGTTCTCGGCGAGCCATCGGTAGCGGGCCGGCGAGATACCCACGCTGCGGGTGAACCGGCTGATGAAGGTGCCCAGGCTGTTGTAGCCGACGGCGTAGGCGATGTCGGTGACGCTCATGTCGGTCTCGAGCAGCAGGTTCTTGGCCTTGTAAAGCCGGATCGCGGTCAGGAAGCGCCCCGGCGAAGTGCCCGTCTTCGACCGGAACAGCCGAGAGAAGTAAAAGCGACTGAGAAAGGCAGAATCGGCCATCGCATCAAGTGACAGGGGTTCGTGGTAGCGATCCCACATGATCGAGATGGCTCTTTCGACAGCATTGTGCACAGCCCATCACTCCATTCGGTTAACACGTGGGGGACACTCCGACCGCACCAGGCACGGCATGCCCGTGCACTGGGGTCGCCGGTCGTCGGGACATCCCGACGACCGGCGATCTGACCCTGCTCGGAGCGGCCACGACGGCGTCGTCGCATGCAGCGGAACAGGTGTTCGACTACCCGGCCTGAAATGTCGCTAAGCACCGCACGCCGGGTGGCGTAAGTGCGGACCCGGAAGATATCGGACCGCGCTTACTGTGAGTGTTC
Source organism: Micromonospora sp. DSM 43699 (assembly GCF_055517075.1). NCBI lineage: Bacteria > Bacillati > Actinomycetota > Actinomycetes > Micromonosporales > Micromonosporaceae > Micromonospora > Micromonospora sp. DSM 43699. The sequence goes on along the minus strand of NZ_JBTMMT010000003.1, from coordinate 109,087 downwards.
CAATGTGGTCCGGATGAAGTAGGACGATACCACGCATGGAGTTAAATCAATACGAAGACTTCTCTGGTCCCACTGCGGCAAGGTGACTTATTCCGACAGTCGCAGCGATTATCCGAATTGTTCGGCGATGCCACTCCTGTCCGGGAGTGATCACCCCGGGGTCGGGAGCTGGGCGCCCAGCCACCGGGCCGCGGTCATCGCCGACCAGGCGGAGACCTCGACCAACGTCGGGGCGTCCGCCCCGGCGGCCCGACAGTCGCGCACGACCGCCGAGTCCACCTGATAGGAGGCGAAGGCGACCAGCAGGGCGAACCGGGCGACCGGCCGCTGCCGTTCGGGCATTCCCTCGACCAACCCCTCCACCCAGGCCCGGCTGATCCCCCGCGGACCGCCGCGCCAACCGACCAGGTTGACCTGCACCAGGTCCCGGACAGCCTCGGGGACCGAGCGGCGGCCAGCCTCGTCGATCGCGGCACAGGCCCGGCCGAAGGCCTGGGCGACAGTCGGGTTGCCGGCCGCCCAGGACAGGTCCGCCGGCAGCGGCGCGGCCGGCAGCAGGTCCAGCGAGAGACCGGGCCCGTGCGGACGTCGCGCGGCGCTCATCATGGCCCAGCCGAGCACCCTCAGCACGACGGGCAACGCCACCTCCGGCACACCCGGCGGCAGCGGCATGTCACGCAGGAACACGTTGACCATCCGGTTGAGGTAGTGCAGCAGCACCGCCACCCCGGCCAGTTCCGGGGTCTGGACGGCGGGGAACGGCGGCGGCTGCGGCGGGCCCCCGTCGGTCAGCATCGCCCAGTTGACGACCTCCTCCAACGCTGCCGCGCCGGCGTCGGGCCGGGCGGAGCCGCCGCCGGCGAGCAGGCCGAGCGCGTTGTTGTGGATGGTCGCGCAGTACGGGCAGGCGTTGCCCAGCGAGACCGCGGTGGCCACCGCCTCCTTGGCCGCGCGGGGGGCGGCACCGGGGACGACAAGCGTCTCCCGCAGCAGCATCCAGGCGGCGGCCAGCACCTCGGGAGCCGGGGCGTGCAGGGCCACCGGTGGGGCCAGCACACCGAAGTCCCTTTCCACCTGCCTGTACACCTCGGCCACCAGGCCGCTGGCCCGCCCGCGACGCACCGGGTCGACGTATCGAATCTGCGTCAACCCGAGCGCGCCCAGCACCGGTCGCAGAACACTTGCCGGCATCACGTACCTCATCCATCTCTGTGAATTGAACAGATTATCGGCGAAAAGTGCCTTCAGCCAGTGGGCTGTACGGTCCGACCGCGCCGACGGTTCAACCGTGGGAGTTCCCGCACTAGGCAATCTGGGAGAGCACCGGAGCTGCGACGACATGCCATCATGGGCCAGCGGAATCGCTGCCCGACCGCCGTCGCCAGCGTTTCCGTGTTGCCCCGCAGCCCCGTCGGAGATTGCTGCGGCCAGCGCCGACAGCGGCCCTGCTTCGTCGTGGAACGCAACGTCGCCCACCTGGCCCGGGATCGCCCGAGCAACGAGGAGATGGCCCATGGAAACGACGACGAGACAGCCGGGAATCAGAGTCCCGATGATTGACGAGGATCAGGCTCAGGGTCGCACCGCCGAACTCTACGAGGAAATCAAGGCGGTCACCGGGTTGCCATTCGTGCCCGACATGTTCCGGCTCACCTCCACCAATCCGCGGCTGCTCGCGGTGGTGATCGCCGGCTACGGCGGCATCTTCGGCGGGGAAACCCTGCCCCGGCACCTCAAGGAGCTGATCTCGGCCTGGACGTCCAAGCTGAACGGCTGCCCGTACTGCGTCGGAACGCACAGCTGGTTCCTGAGCCAGTTCGGCGGCAGCGACGAGCTGCTGGAGGCGGTGTCGGACGCCGACAGCGTCGAGGAGCTGCCTGTCGACGAGCGCACCATGCCGCTCATGCGGCTGGTGACGAAGGTGAGCACCGGCGCGTACAAGATCACCGACGCGGACTGGGAGAAGGCCGCGGCAGCTGGTTGGAGCGACGCCGAGATGCTGGAGGCGGTCTTCTGCGCCTGCCTGTTCGCGTTCATCAACCGCCTGGTCGACGCCACCGGGCTGGGCTCGTCGGTCGATCGCAGCCGCATCGCGCGGCTGGGCGACGAGTGATCTCCGGCCGGGAAGGGACGCCATCATGACCCAGTCACGCGCCATCCTGCTGACGGGCGCCTCGTCGGGCACCGGTATGTCCTCGGGCAGCGGCAAGGCCACCGCGCTGCGGCTGCACCGGGCCGGCTGGCCGGTCTACGCCACCGGACGTAACGTGGACGCCCTGGCCGACCTGGCCGACGAGGGCATCACGGTGCTCCACCTCGACGTCAACGACGAGGAGTCGATGACCGCGGCGGTCAAGCGGATCACCGACGAGCACGGGGCGGTCGGCACGCTGATCAACAACGCCGCGTACAGCCTCAACGGCACCATCGGGGAGACCCCGATGGACGAGGTCCGCGCCCAGTTCGAGACGAACGTCTTCGGGCTGTGCCGGCTCACCCAACTGGTCCTGCCGGGCATGCGGGAGCAGGGCGGCGGCCGGGTGATCATGATGTCGTCGATCTTCGGCATGTTCGCCACCCCGGGCCGGGGCTACTACCAGGCCACCAAGCACGCGCTGGAGGCCATCAGCGACTCCCTGCGCCTGGAGGTCGCTCCCTTCGGCATCAAGGTGGTGGTGCTCCAGCCGGCGCCCATCCTCGGCGGCTTCGTCCCCGACAGCGTCGCCGACCTGGGCATGGACTCGCACGAGAACCCCGCCCTGTACCGGGACTTCTGGGAGCACTTCGTCGACTGGCACCAGGCGTACCGGCTCAGCGACGACCCGCCGCTGCGCGGCAAGATCGCCGTCCGCGCCGAGAACGTCGCGAAGGTCCTCGAGACAGCGGTCTCCACCCCGAACCCGCGCATCCGCTACCGGCTCGGCATGCCGCCGCGCCTGCTGCCGAAGATGCGGGCGCTCATCGGTGAGCGCGGGTGGGAGAAGTTCGTCCGTGCGTTCTTCCCCACCCCCTGACCACCCGCACGAGCGGCGCCGACGGATCTCGTCGGCGCCGCTGCGCGTTGTCCGGAGTGCCGTCACGTCGTGCCGCCGTCAGGTCCGGGACTCGTCGATGCGCAGGGCCAGCGCCCGCCCGCCCCGAGGACGTAGCCACAACAGGGCGAGGACCACGACCAGGACGACGCCGTCGACGAACAGCAGGAAGGCGCTGAAGCCGTCGACGCCGTGCCCGTGCGCGTCGGCCACCACCTCGGTGCTGACCCGGCGCGCGGCGTCGTCCAGCGGGGCCGGAGCGACGCCCGTGCCCACACTGAACCGGTACGCCCCGGTGCTGGTCGTGCCGTCGACGAAGGTGACGTGGTAGGCGACCGTGTAGTCGCCGGCCGCGTCGACGTGCATCGGCAGCCGCAGGCGGGTGGAGCCGACCCGGACCGGCTCGGCGTCGGTGAGCCGCCCGCCACCGGCATCGAGCACCGCGACGTGCGACTGTCCCTCGTCGACACCGGCGCCGAAGCCCAGGGTCACCTCGGCGGGCGCGGCGGTGAGCGCCGCGCCGGCCGGCGGGTCGGTGGAGACCGGGCCACCGTCGGCCCGGGCCGCGCCGGAGGGGAACGCGAGCAGCCCGGCGACCGCCACCGCCACGGCGACGGCCGCCGCCCGGCGACGGCCGCCGGGCGGGCGGCTCAGCTCACGCGGCATGAGGGGCGAGGGACCGGCCGGCGATGCGGTGTCCGACGCAGCTGCACGTCATCAGCTCCTGTTCGCGCCGGTTCGGCCGCAGGTGCAGGTACATCGCGATCACCATGGGAACGAACACCACCGAGTTGTAGAACAGGTGCAGTTCCACCCGCGGCAGCACGAGCTGCAGGATGCTGGTCGGCACCTTCTGGCCGAAGAACATGGTGCCGGACTGCACCTGCCACAGCAGCAGGAAGTGCTCGATGTGGTGCCAGAACTGGATGGCCAACGCCACGGTCCACCAGGTGCGGGCACGCCCGACGAAGCCCCGGCGCAGTGCGAAGAGAAAGACCAACATCACGATGGCGTAGCCGTAGTGCAACCACTCGGAGGAGACCAGCCACGGGTAGAACTGGCCCAGCACGCCCCGCGCCTTCGGCCGGGGCATGCCGAGGACCCAGATCTGGTACGCCTGAACCAGGTGCTCGGCCCAGTGCGCCAACACGACGATGAGGAAGCCGTTGAGAGCGGCCCGGTGGTAGGCCCCGTTGAGCCGCGCGAGCAGCCCGGAAGACGGTGCGACGGCGAGGGATTGGGTCATCTTTGGCACCTTCCATGGAAACGCGGGAGAGTCCGCCGTACGGCCCGTGGAAAACGAGACAGCGGTTGCCGCGAAGCTAACCGGCCGGCCCGCGCCACGGTTCCTTCAGATTGCCCAGGTGCTGTCGGAGATCTGTCCGTTCCCGGAGTGCCGGGTCAGGATCCGATCCAGTTGGCGTGGAATCCGCTGGGCACCCGGCCGGGCAGGTGCACGACTGCCACCGGTGGCCCGGCGAAGTCGCCGGCGTCGAGCACGACCAGATCGCTGCGGTCGGTACGTCCGTCGTGGACGTAGGTCAGCAGCCACCCGTCGTCCTCGGCCGAGCGTGCGTCGCGCGGGACGAACACCGCCTCCCCCGCCTCCCGGTACGGCCCGAAGTCGTGCACCGCCACCTCCCGGCGCAGCAGGTCGTGACGCAGCAGCGCCGAGCCGCCCAGCACCCCCGCTCCGGACTGCATGGCCACGGTGTAGGCGTACCGGTGCGGCATCGTCTTGCGGCGCTCGTCGATGCGGGGGAACTCCTGCGGGATGTCGTCGAGCTGCTCGGCGGCGACGGTGCCCCGGGTCAGGTCCAGCGTCCAGCGCCACAGGGTCGGCGCGGTCTCCCCCGGGGCGTGCAGATCGCGGTCGAAGACCCGGGCGTGGCGCACCACGTCCACCACGCAGGTGTCGTCGACCTCGTAGGCGTTGACGGGGTGGAAGACGTAGCAGGGGTCGACGTCGAACCAGCGCACGTCGGCCCCCCGCCCTTCGCGGGGCAGCAGCCCGAGCCGTGCCGGTCGACCGGGCGACCACGCGTACGGGAAGCGGGAGCCCGAGCGGGCCAGCGCCGGCTGGAAGGTGACCGGCAGGTCGAACAGCACCGAGTGCCTGTCGGTCAGCGCCAGCGAGTGCATCAGCGGCGGGCCGCTGACCTCGATGCGCTCGCTGCGGCGCACCCGCCCCTGCGGGCTCAGCACGAGGTGTTCGACGTACGGCAGCTCGTGGTGGTAGGCCACGGCGAACAGCTCCCCGGTGACCGGGTCGCACTCGGCGTGCGCGGCGAAACCGTGCGGCAGGGTGGCGTCGAAGTCGATCCGGGCCACGGAGCCCAGTTCGTCGTCCAGCTCGACCGGCAGCACGCCCGCCTCGCCGAGGGCGAGGGTGCGCCCGCCGTGCCGGATGACGTTGGCGTTGGCATTGTCGGACAGCCCGTGCCGGGGGCCGGGCAGGGCGAGCTCACCAAGGGCGCGGGTGGTGCGGTCGGTGCGGATCCACCGGTTGCGGTACCACAGCGCACGGCCGGCGCGCAGGCGCACCCCGTGCACCATGCCGTCGCCGACGAGGGCGTGGCCGGGCAGGTCGCCACCCATCGGATTCGGCCCGATGCGGACGAGGCAGCCGTCCAGCTCGGCGGGCAGCCGCCCGGTGACGGTCAGGTCGAACTCCGTCGCCTCGGTGGCGACGGGGCGCCGGTTGTCGTTGCGAGAGAGGGTCTTGGGGGCGAGGGCGACGACGCTCACTGGGACCTCCACGAGCTGGGCGACCTTTTTGCGTATCGCGGTTACGTAACAGCGTTACTCCATCGAAGGTACGCCGGGCGTGAGACCATGTCAACGTGAGTCCCCGCCGAATCGACCCCAACCTGGCGACGGCCCTGCTCGAGGCCGCGGCCCGGCTGCTTGCCGAGGAGGGCACCGCCGGCCTCACCACCCGCCGCCTCGCCGCCGCCGTGGGCACCTCGACCACGGCCGTCTACACGCACTTCGGCGGCATGGACAACCTGGTCCGGGCGATGGTGCACGAAGGCTTCGCCCGCCTGCACCGGCGCATGGCGACCGTGCGGGCCACCTCCGACGCCGTCGCCGACGTGATGGCCCTCGGGCACGCGTACCGGGCCAACTCCCTCGACCACCCGCAGCTCTACCAGGTCATGTTCGGCAGCGGGGCGCTCGGCGGATTCGTCCTGGCCGACGGCGACCGGCAACACGGCAAGTACACGCTCCAGCCGCTTGTCGACGCGGTGGCCCGCGCCACCGAACAGGGCCGGTTCCGCGCCGGAGATCCGCTGCTGGCCGCGCAGAACATGTGGATCGCCCTGCACGGGCTGGTGAGCCTCGAACTCGGCGGCTACCTGATCGACCCGTACGACGCCGACGTCTGCTTCGAGGCACAGCTGCGCTCGCTGATGGTCGGCGCGGGCGACGGGTACGAGGCGACAGCCGCCTCGCTTGCCCGCGCCCGGCGCCGGCGCTCGCCCCGCGCCTGACGCGACAGCCGCGGCGCGACAGCGGCGGTACGGCGACAGCGGCGCAGCGGGCGGCACGGCAACGGCGGAGAAGCGGCGGCCAGCGCTCGGTGTGATGCTCAGGACGGGTCCCGAGCACGTCCGCAATGGAAGCGCATCCACCCCTGTCCGGCACGCCGACAGGATCGCCCATCCCCCACGCACCGAAGGACGCCGATGATGCACGGAATCGATTATCTGGTGGTCGGATCCGGCTCCGCCGGAGCCGCGCTGGCCGCCCGGCTCAGTGAGGATCCCGCCCGCCGGGTGCTGCTGCTGGAGGCGGGCCCCGACTTCGCGACGGTGGCCGAGACCCCGTCCGATCTGCTCGACGGCAGCGCCATGTCGATGGACCGCCACGACTGGCACTTCAAGGCCGAGATCACCGACCGCCGGCGGATCATCTTCCCGCGGGGGAAGGTCACCGGCGGATCGTCCGCCGTCGGCGCCACCATCGCACTGCGCGGCACCCCGGACAACTTCGACGAATGGGCCGAGCTGGGCAACCCGGCCTGGGCCTGGGACGAGGTGCTGCCGTTCTACAAGCGGCTCGAGGACGACCAGGACTTCGACGACCAGTACCACGGCAAGGGCGGCCCGATCCCGATCCGCCGGTTCACCCAGGACGAGATGGCCCCGGTGCAGCAGGTGTTCCACGACGCCTGCCTCAAGGCCGGTTTTCCCGACGTCGAGGACCACAACCACCCGGAGGCCACCGGCGTCGGCCCGATCCCGTCCAACCGCCAGGGCAACAACCGGTTCTCCACCGCGATGGGTTACCTCAGCGAGGCCCGGGGCCGGGAGAACCTGGAGATCCGCTCCGGGGTCCACGTCAACCGGGTGGTGTTCGCCGGCACCCGGGCGCGCGGCGTCGAGATCGCCAAGCCCGGCGGCGGCACCGAGGTGATCGAGGCCGGCACCGTGGTGCTGGCCGCCGGGGCGGTCAACTCGCCCGCCATCCTCATGCGCTCGGGCATCGGGCCCGCCGGCGACCTGCGGCGGCTCGGCATCGACGTGCTGCTGGACCGGCCCGGGGTCGGCGCCGACCTGATCGACCACCCGCGCACCGGCGCCTTCATGGTGCCGCAGGAGGGCAGTTTCGACCCGCAGGACGCGTTCCTCCAGACGATCCTGCGGACCACCGCGCCGGGTTCGGCGGAGTTCAACGACCTCCAGTACTACATGATCAACCATTTCGACCTGACGCTCTTCCCGGAGCTGCAGATGCTGGCCGCCGCAAAGACGATCTTCGGGGTGATGGTCGTGCACCAGCGGCCCGAGTCGCGGGGACGGCTCACCCTCACCTCCGCCGACCCCACCGCGCCGCCGGACGTCGCGCTCAACTTCCTCGACTCCGAGCGCGACATCCAGATCCTCGTCGACGCCGTGCGCCAGTGCTGGCAGTTCATGCAGACGGCGGGCATCAACGACCAGGGCCAGCGGTTCGTGGTGCTCGGCGAGGACATGGTCGCCGACGACGAACTGATGCGCCACTACGTCCGGCTCAGCCTGGACAGCGGCTACCACCCCGTCGGCACGGCCCGGATGGGCGTGGCCGGCGACGAGGGGGCGGTGGTCGACGAGCGGCTGCGGGTGCACGGCATCGAGGGCCTGTACGTCTGCGACGCCTCCGTCATGCCGTCGATCGTCAACTGCAACACCAACCTCACCTCCATCATGATCGGCGAGCGGCTCGCCGACTGGCTCAGGCAGTCCTGACCGGTCCCCGGCACGGGCGTCCCGCGGTGCGAAGTCCCGCAGGGCGCCCGTCCTGCTGTCCACCTCCGGGGGCGCAGCGGTCGGCGTTGCCGGCCGGCCCACAGTGAGTCGAGTCGCCGACGTCGTCGCGCCGGCCGCACCGTCACCGGCCGCGTAGCCGCTCATGGTCGTCCGGGCCTCCCTGCGTTCCAGGTCCGCATGTGGTCCGGGTCCCGTGTGGTCCGGGCCCCGTGTGGTCCGGGCCCCGTGTGGTCCGTGGTCGGGGCGCGTCATCGCCCGTGACTGACGGGTCCTGGTCCTCCGGGTGGCCGGAGGGAGAGCCTGCCGGGGCGCGTCGGGGCGCGTGATGTCGCATTCGACTCAGCGCTGTCGGTGCCGGCGAGTCACCGCCGCCGACGCCGACAGGTCCGCGCGCTCCACCTCAGGCCCACGGGCCGCCGCCGGGTGGCGGACGCCCGGTGGGCGCGAGCATGTGGTGTACGGAGCGCGCCCAGGGGGTGGCCAGCGCTCCGTACACCACGGTCAGGCAGGACGCGGCAGCGTCTAGACGGTGTTCTCGCTGACCGTGCGCGGCACCGGCACCGGGGCGGGCTGCTGCGCCTCGGCGGTCGGCACCGGCTCCTGCCGCTCGGCGGCGGCTGGCCCGGTCGGAACGCCCCGGTCCCGCAGGCCGATCCAGATCAGTGCCACGGAAACCAGGATCACGACGATCTGCACCTGCATGGCGAAGTGGACGCCGTCCAGCACGTCCGTGCGGGCGGCCACGAGCGCCCCGAAGATCGGGATACCGATGGTGACCGCGATCTGCTGGGCCAGGGTGGCCAGGCCGGTGGCCAGGCCCTGCTGCGAGTCGTCCAGGCCGGAGGTGGCGGTGACCGTGTAGGCGACGACTGCCGTGACGTGCCCGAAGTACATCAGGAACAGCGACGGCACGATCAGCGCCAGGCTCGGCGTCGTCGACGTGCCGGTCAACAGCAGCGGGACGGTGGTCAGGCCCTGCGCCAGCAGGCCGATGGCGAGCACGTTGCGGTAGCCGTACCTGCCGATCATGCGGCCGGCGATGACGCCGGCGACGACGGCCACCAGACCCGGGCCGCCGAACACCAGACCGGTGGTGAACGGCGCCATCTTGAGCACGTCCTGCATGTAGAGGGTGAGGCCGAAGTTGACGCCGCTGGCCATCACGAAGGCGACGATGCCGCCGTAGTTGCCCCACTTGATGTTGGGTCGGTTGAGCAGGGTCAGCGACACCAGGGGCGCCTTGGCCTTCAGCTCGACGAACCAGAAGGCCGCGATGAGCACCGCGCCGACGACGAGGGCGATCCAACTCTGCATGCTCACGCCGTAGACCAGGGCGAGCAGGCCGGCGGTGACCGTCACGGCGCCGGGCACGTCGAGCTTGACGCCGGCGGGCCGGACGCTCTCCTTGATGACCAGCGGGGTCAGCACCAGGATGGCGACCGCCACCGGCACGTTGATCCAGAACGCCCAGCGCCAGTCCAGGGCGCTGACCAGGCTGCCGCCGACCAGGGCGCCGACGGTGAAGCCGCCGGAGAGCAGCGCACCGTTGAGGCCGAGCACCCGGGCGCGGGCCCGCTCGTCGGAGACGGTCGTGATCAGCAGCGCCATCGCGGCCGGGATGGCGATCGCGTTGGCGAAGCCCTGCAGCACGCGGGCGCTGAACAGCATCTCCGGGTTGGTCGCGAAGCCGCCGAGCAGCGAGGCAACAGTGAGCAGCGCGATGCCGGTCAGGAACAGCCGCCGCCGGCCGAACAGGTCGGCGACCCGCCCGAACAGGAGCGTGAAGCCCGCGGCGGGCAGCGCGTACGCGCTTGCCACCCACGGCAGGTCCGCCAGCGACAGGCCGACGCCCTCGCCCATCCGGGGCAGCGCCACGTTGAGGATGGAGAAGTCGACAGACAGCATGAACTGCGCGCCGAGCAGGACGAATAGGGCAAGTTTCTGCGCGGAGCTGAGCTGCTCCGACGTGCTCTGGTTCTCCGCCATGACCACGAACACTAGGTAGCCGCGACCTCGCTACCTATCCCCCTGCCATGCGTACCACTGACAGTGGCACCCTTGCTGAGGGCATCTTCGGCATCCGCTGCCGGTCCCGACCAACGCTACCCGGTCGAGGCACTCTTCGAGCTTGCTCAATTTCGCACCCGGCGTCGAGAGGGACACCGGCCGCCCGGGAGAAAAATCCGTCGGGCGGCCGGCGCACGATCAGTCGACGAGCACTCCACAACCGACCGTGGTGATCGAGCCGGTGAGGCCGCTGGACAGGTCGGAGGCGAGGTAGACGGCCGTGCCGGCCACGTCGGCCAGGGTCACCGCCCGACCCAGCAGCGGGTTCGGCATGCCCGGCTTGGCCGCCAGCATGTCCTCCAGCGTCGCCCCGTTCGCCTCGGCCGCGCGTCGCCACGTCTCGCGGACGTAGGAGCCGTGCCGCACGCTCTCCGGGATCGCGTCGGGACGCAGGCAGACCACGCGCACCCCGAACGGGCCCACCTCGCCGGCCAGCTCCCGGGAGAGCGACTCGATGCCGGCGCAGGCCACCCCGAAGCCGCCCGAGGGCATGGGTGCCCGCGCGGCGGACGTCGACAGGATGACGATGACCCCGCTGTGTTGCTCCACCATCCGTCGCGCCGCCGCCGACGCGGTGAGGAACTGGGTGCGCACGAAGGTGTTCATCGGCATCAGGAAGTCGTCGAGGCCCAGCTCGCGCAGCGGGACGCCCTGCACGTGGTCCAGGCCGACGGCGTTGAACGACACGTCGATACGCCCGGCCCGTTCGGCGACCAGCGCCGCGTGGGCCTCGACCGCCGCCTGGTCGAGCGCGTCGACCTGGTGGGCGTACGCCCGGCCGCCCTCGGCGGTGATCTCCTTGGCGAGCGTCTCCACCCGGTCGAGGTGGTGACCGGCCAGGTACACGGTCGCGCCCTCCCGGGCGTAGGCGCGCGACACCGCGCTGCCCAGCGCGCCCGCGGCGCCGTAGACGATCGCGGTCCTCTTCTCCAGCAGCATGTCTGATCCCCTCGTCATGGCCCGGCGATGCCGGACCGGGTTCGTCAGACCGACGGGTGAACCTCGGGGAAATATACATTTCCCTGCTGATTCATCCTGCTTGATCCGGAAGACCGCCGGTGACCTCCGCCAACCGGTCCCGCAGGTACCGACGCTCGACGTCGTTGCCCGCGAGCTCCACCGCCCGCCGGTACGCCCCGGCCGCGTCGGCAGGACGGTCCAGCCGGCGCAGCAGATCGCCGCGGACGGCCGGGACGAGGTGGTGGCCGGCCAGCTCGCCGGAGCGTTCCACCTGCTCCAGCAGCGCCAGGCCCCGCTGCGGGCCATCCGCCATCCCCACCGCCACCGCCCGGTTGAGCCGCACCACGGGAGACGGCGTCAGTTGGGCCAGCTCGGCGTAGAGCCCGGCGATCTGGGGCCAGTCGGTACGGGCCGCGTCGGGGGCGGTGGCATGACAGGCGGCGATCGCCGCCTGCACCTGGTAGGGGCCCGGTCGCCCCTGACGCAGCGCCCGGTCCAGCAGGCCCACCCCCTCGGCGATCCGACCCTGATCCCACCGCCGGCGGTCCTGCCGCTCCAGCGGCACCAGGCCGCCGCGGGCGTCGGTGCGCGCGTCGCGCCGGGCGTCGTGCAGCAGCATCAGCGCGAGCAACCCGAGGGTCTCCGGGTCGTCGGGCAGCAGCCGGGCCAGCAGGCGGCCCAGCCGCACGGCCTCCGCGCACAGCCCGCACCGCAGCAGGTCCCCGCCGGCCGTGGCGGCGTACCCCTCGGTGAACAGCAGGTACAGCACCGCCCGTACGGCCGTGGCCCGGCGGGGCAGCTCGCCGGCCGGCGGCAGTTCACCGCACAGGCCCGCGTCGCGGACGCCGCGCCGGGCCCGCACCAGGCGCTGGGCGAGGGTTCCCGGCGCGACCAGCAGGACGCGGGCGATCTCCGCCGGGCCGAGCCCCAGGACGGTACGCAGGGTCAGCGCGACCTGCGACGGCAGCGACAACGTGGGATGGCAGCAGGTGAAGATCAGCCGCAACTGGACGTCCCGGATCACCGGCGGCACCGGCGGGGTCTCGTCGTACGCCGGGAGGGTGGCCGCGGCCTCGCGCAGCCGGGCGGCGGCCATGTTCTCGTGGCGCAACCGGTCGACGGCCCGGTTGCGCGCCACGGTGGTCAGCCAGGCCCCGGGCCGGCGCGGCACACCCTCGTCGCGCCAGCGTCGCAGCGCGATGGCGAAGGCGTCCTGCACGCAGTCCTCGGCCAGGCCCCGGTCGCCGGTGAGGCCGACCAACCCGCCGACGAGCTGGCCGTATTCCCGGCGGAACGCCCCGGCAACGGCGGCGTCGACCGCGAACGTCAGCGGGTCCAGACCGGCCTCACCTCGATGGTGCCCAGCTCGGCGAACGGGTGCAGGGCGGCCAGCTCCGTCGCCTCGTCGAGGTCGGCGCAGCGCAGCAGGACGAACCCACCCACCTGCTCCCGGGCCTCGATGAACGGGCCGTCGGAGACCAGCACGGCTCCGGACCGGGCCCGCACCGTGCGGCCGACCCGGCCGGGGCGCAGGCGCTGCCCGCCGGCGAACGCCCCCCGTCGCTGCACCTCGTCGAGCCAGGCGCGGTGCCGGGGGTGTTCGTCGAGCTCCGCCGGGCTCAGCTCGCCGGCCTCGTCGTGAAAGATCACCAGTGCGTACTCCACGGCCCCTCCCAGGTCCGCGCATTACAACGAGGCAGCACGCAGGAAGAAGCGGGCGGTGCTCGGCTCGGCCAGTCTTGGGGCAATCCGTGCCCGCCGAGGAGGCATCCCATGCGTCAGTCACAGGTCACCGTCAACGGCATCGACATCGCATACCGTGAGCTGGGCGAGGGCCCCCTGGCCCTGCTCGTGCACGGCTTCCCGTTCACCCCCAACACGTACCGGCACCTGATGCCGGCGCTGGCCGACGCCGGCTACCGGGTCGTGGCGCCGTTCACCCGGGGCTTCGCCCCCAGCTCGGTCCCGCCGCCGGGCCGCGAGCACATCCGCGACCTGATGGCCGACGTCAACGCCCTGCACGAGGTCCTCGGCGGCGACGAGCGGGCGGTGCTGATCGGCCACGACTTCGGCGCCGCCGTCTCGTGGTGTGCGGCCGTGCAGGCGCCGCAACGCTGGTCGCGGCTGGTCGCCTGCGACGTGCCACCGTTCCAGTTCTTCGGCGAGTTCGTGCTCGACCCCAGGGGCATCGACGTCCAGGTCCACTTCTGGTTCTTCCAGATGGCTGCCGCCGACGAACTGGTCGCCGCCAACGACCTGGCCTTCCTCGAATTCATGCTGCACAAGTACTCGCGCGACGGCTACGACGTCACGCAGGACCTGGCCGACATCCGGGCCGCCCTCGGCAACCCGGAGAACCTGCGCGCCGCCCTGGGCATGTACCGGACCAACTTCCCGGCGGCGACCTTCGGCAGCCCGGAGTGGGCGGCCGAGCAGGGCGCGCTGTGGGGTGCCCTGCCGACCCAGCCGACGCTGAACATCTTCGGTGCGCAGGACGTCTCGTTCGCGATGGACGAGGAGAGGCTCGCCCGGATCGTCGAGGCCCTGCCGAAGGGTTCGGCCGGCGCGCTGGTCCCCGACTCGCGACACGTTCCGCTCACCGAGCAGCCGGAGATCACCAACGCCCACATCCTGCGTTTCCTGGCCGAGACGGCCTGAACGTCCGTTCAGGACACTGATCGGGTCCGGCCGGGCACGGCACCCCGCTCCGCCCGGCCGGAAACCGTTGGTACTTCCACCGTGGGTACCACTGACAGTGTCATGCTCGTCGGTCATACTGGTTCGCATGAATTCGCTGGGCGAGTTCCTCCGATCGCGACGCGGCGTCATCAGCCCGCAGGACGCCGGCCTGACCCGCTACGGCGAGCGGCGGCGGGTCTCCGGGCTACGCCGCGAGGAGCTGGCCCAGCTCGCCGGCGTGAGCGTCTCCTACTACACCAGGCTGGAGCAGGGCCAGGCACACAACGTCTCCGACGAGGTGCTCGACGCCGTCGCCCGGGCCCTGCGGCTCGACGACGACGAGCGGTCCCACCTGTTCGTGCTCGCCCGCCCAGGCCGGGCGGCGCCCGAGCGGACCGCCCTGGCCCACGCCGCGCCACCGGCCCTGCGCCAGATGCTCGCGATGATGCCCGACGTGCCGGCGATGGTGCTCGGCGCCGCGACCGACGTGCACGCCTGGAACCCGCTGGGCCACGCGCTGCTCGCCTGGCACCTCGACGAGGCACCCAACATGAGCCGCTCGGTCTTCCTCGACCCCCGCATGCGCGAGCTGTACGCCGACTGGCCGGGCAAGGCCCGCTCGGTGGTGGCCTACCTGCGGATGGCAGTGGGCCGCTACCGGGGCGACCAGCGGATCGTCGGGCTGGTCGAGGAGCTGCTGTCGCGCAGCCCGGAGTTCGCCGGGATGTGGGCCGAGCACCCGGTGAGCACCTGCGAGACGATGACCTACGACATGGCCCACCCGGTGGTCGGGGCGCTGACGGTCAACCAGCACACGCTGCGGCTGGAAGAGATGTCCGACCTGATGCTGGTGACGTTCACCGTCGAGGCGGGGTCGCCGTCGGCGGCGGCGTTGCGGATGCTCGGCGGCATCCCCCGACGCGCACCGGCCCCGGTGCCGGCGCCTCGGCACAGCGTCACCGTCCCCTGAGCCGCCCGCACCCGCGACACAGCAGGTCATCCCCACGACGCGCCCGGCGGGCCGTCGCACACAGGCCCGCCCACGCACCCCGGACAGTGCACGCGCACGGCGGCGGCCGGCTCCCGGGGGCGGGATGAGCCGCCCGGCCGGGAACCGGCCGCCCCAGCGGGTGGAGCGCCGCCGCGCCCCACCGCGCCGGCGTCACTGCGTCCCGGCCTCCGCCGCCTGCACGGCCGCGCCCTCGTGCTGCACCCGGAACTTGTTCACCCCGGTCCACCAGTTCTCACCGGGGTTGGCGGCCTCGTCGGAGCCGTAGCGGTCGTGGTGCCGCCACCAGTCCCACGGGTGCGCCAGCTCCTCCTCCTGCCGGCCGAGCGGGGTGACGTCGAGGTAGTTGTAGGTGTTGATGAACACCTCGCCGCCCCGGTCGAACACCGAGCTGGCGTGGAAGATCTTCTCGCCCTCGCGGATGAACGAGCTGACCGCCGGCAGCTCGCCCTTGTCCATCGAGACGTTGAAGTCGTAGTTGAAGTCGCTGCCGTACGACGAGACCCACGGGATGTGGCTCCAGCCCATCCGGGCCTTGAACTGCTCGATCTTCTCCAGCGGGGCACGGGCGATCATCACGAACGAGGAGTCCCGGGCGTGCATGTGCGACAGGTCCCCGACGTTGTCGGCCTGCATCGAGCAGCCGACACAGCCCTCTTCCGCCTCCGGGGCGAACATGAAGTGCCGCACGATGAGCTGACGGCGGCCCTGGAACAGGTCGAGCAGTGTCACCCGGCCTGCGGGCGAGTCGAAGACGTACTCCTTCTCCACCGGCACGACGGGCATGGCCCGGCGGGCGGCGCTGAGCTGGTCGCGGGCGCGCGTCAGCGCCTTCTCCTCCTCCAGGAGCTTCTCCCGCGCCACGATCCACTCATCACGCGAGACGATCTGCGGAAAACTCATCGTTCCTCCCTAGACGGTCGCCGCCGGGCCGGGGTCAGGCCGGGCGACACCTGCGAGCGTGACACGGGCCCGAACGGCCGACTTCTCCGCTCGTGCCCTTCCGCCACTGGTCATGAGTCGACACCGAGCAATCCGGAAGAGGTGACGGCCCACGGGGTGTGACAGCGTCGATGGTGCCTGGCCGACACGACCCCGGTCGATCCGGTCACCCGTTGAGGAGGACACGTGCCCACGACCACCGAAGCACCCACCCGCGAGGAACTGGTCCAGCGTGCGGCGGGTCTAGTCCCGCTGATCCGCAAGCACGCGGCGTGGCAGGAGGAGAATCGTCGGCTCCACGACGAGACGGTCGCCGCGATCGAGGAGGCGGGGCTGTTCAGGCTCCGCACGCCCCGACGCTACGGCGGCTACGAGGCGGACACCCGCACGCTCGTGGCCGTCGCCACCGAGTTGGGCCGGGGCGACGCCAGCACCGCCTGGGTCACCTCGGTGCTGTGGATTCCCACCTGGCTCGCCGGCCTGTTCCCCGACGAGGCCCAGGACGAGGTGTTCGCCGTACCCGACACCCGGGTGTGCGGCACCAACAGCGTCGGCGGCACGGCCGTGCCCACCGACGGGGGCGTCGTCGTCAACGGCAGCTGGCACTTCATCAGCGGGGCCCACCACGCGCAGTGGCAGGAGATCGCGGTGGTCGTGTTGCGCCCGGACGCCGAGCCGGAGCCGATCATGGCGCTGGTGCCGATCGGCAGCCTGGAGATCGTCGACGACTGGTACACCACCGGCCTGACCGCCACCGGCAGCGTCACCACCGTGGCCCGGGACGTGTTCGTCCCGAGCAGCCACATCATCCCGATGAGCGCGGCGATGATCCCGCAGGGCCTGTCGCAGGGCAACGCCGACTCGCCCGTCTGGCGTACCCCGGCGGCGCTCAACGCGGCGGCCTCCGGCGTGGGGGCGGTCGTCGGCGTGGCGAAGTCCGCCCGCGACGAGTTCTTCGACCGGCTGCCCGGCCGGAAGATCACCTACACCGAGTACGAGAACCAGAGCGAGGCCCCGATCACCCACCTGAAGGTCGGCACCGCGCTGATGAAGATCGAGCAGGCCGAGTTCCACGCGTACCACGCCGCCGACCTGGTCGACAGCTTCGCGGCCACCGGCGCGGAGTGGACCCTCGAGCAGCGGGCCCGGGTCCGCGCCGACCAGGGCTGGGCGACCCGGCTGGCCAAGGAGGCGGTCGACATCTTCGCCTCCGCCGGTGGGGGCACGTCCATCTACCGCGACGTGCCGATCCAGCGGATCGTGCGGGACGTCAACGCGATGAGCCTGCACGGGCTGATCAACCCCGACACCAACACCGAGTTGTACGGCCGGATCGTCTGCGGCATGGGTCCGAACACCCTGTTCATCTGAGCCTTCCCCACGTGGCGGGCCGCCCGGCGCACCCCTCGCCGGGCGGCCCGTCGCACCCCCTGCTGGTTGGGCGACCACTCGTCGCCAGGCGCGCAGCGCGTTGATCCGAGCCGTCCGTGACGTCGGCAACGGTGATCCGGCCCGGCCGCCCTGACCGGCCGCCCGCAGCTCAGCCGAGCGAGCAGGGCGTCCCGTTGAGGGCGAACGAGGACGGGCTGCCGGTGCCACCGGTGTGGGTGGCCACGAACCCGATGGCGATCGCGGCACCCGGCCCGATGACGACGTGGTCGTCGAGGCCACGGGCGGTGACATTGCCGCTGGACGGCGAGTACACCGCGTTCCAGTCGCTGGTGATGCGTTGCCCGGCGGGCAGCGGGAACGTCAGCCGCCAGGAGGTGACAGTGGTCAGGCCGGTGTTGGTGATGGTGATGCTGCTGGTCAGGCCGGTGTCCCAGGTGTAGACCGAATAGCGGACGTTGCACGCGGCCCCGCTCGGCGGGGGGTTGGTCGGCACCGCGGTGCTCGCCGGCGGAGTCATGCTGGGCGGCGGAGCGCTGCCGGGCGGCGGAGTCGTGCTGGTCGGCACGGTGGCCGGCAGGCCGGTGCCGTCCAGGGCTGCGGCAAACGTCACGGCCGCCGCAGTGACACCGAGAAGGCTGCTCTTCAGTCCCATGGTGGCTGCGATTCCTCCGGGGGTCGGCGCACGGCAGCGCGACGGAACGAGGGACGCCGGACGCCGGACGCCGGTGATCGTTCGGTTCGCCTCGCGAGCACCAGCATTAATCGGTATGTTTCGATTGTCAAGCCGGCGGTGGAGCCGACGAAGGGGATCCCCTCGCCCCTGTTCGGTCTGCGGACCGCCGTGACGGTCCTTACGGCGCGTGCTCGGCGTCGGGGGCGGGGTGCGGTGGCGGGTAGGTCGGGCGGCGGGCGAGGGGTCGCTCGATTCAGGGGTGCATGCCAGGCAGATGCCCTCGCTCGTCGGCCCGTCGAGTACCTGCCGCTCGACCTTCGTCGTCATGTCCCAGGTCCGCGTGCCCCTTCCGGAGGGCACCAGCCAGAAACAGGCACTCCGACCAGCTCGCGACGGATCGACGCCGCGGATCGGTCAGCACCTCGTCGTCCAGTTCCACACCTGTCTCATCCTCGAGCCGCGAGGCCAGCGCCATCCTGTCGAATGAACTCAGGCCCAGCATCGCGAGGTCCCGGAACCGCAACGCCTCGTGCTGGATGAGCTCATCTTCGGTGAAGCTCGGCGGGCCGCTCGCGGCCAAGGCGTCGATGACCGCCGCGGCGACCAGGTGTCCGCATGCACGACGGCGCCGGTCCTCCCGGCTCATGCGTCCCCCGCCCGGACAAGTGCGATGATCTTCTGCCGATCCGGTTTGCCGACCGCGTCCGACGGCAGGCTGTCGCATCGGATGATCCGTGGGATCGGAACGTCGTCCGGCAGGGATGCCAGGCATGCTTCGAGCTCTGCCGCGTTCGGGTCGACCCCTGCCACCACGGCGTAGAGCCGCTCTACCTCGGGTCTGTCCGGGCTGGCCGTCGTCAGAAGGTGCACGGCTTCGACGCCGTTGACGCCCCGCAGCACACGCTCCAGGTGGTAGGCGTCGATGAACCGGTCGTTGAGGCGAATGGCGGGCCGGAGCCGCTCCAGGAAACGCACGACACCGTCGGCGTCGTGGTGCACCAGATCACCGGTGTGCCAGGTACAGCTGGGCGGTTCGGTGGAGTCCAGGTAGCCCTCGACGGGAGCATCCAGCTGCAGCTGCAGCTCACCAGAGTGGCCGGGTAGCGGATGGACGACCTTGACGCCCGAAACAGGTCGGCCGATCCCCCGGTTCCCGATGAACGTCCCACCTGTCTCCGATGCCCCGTATCCCCGCGTCAACTGGACTCCGAACCGCGCGCCGAATTCCTCGTCCAGTTGGTCGGAGACGGCACCGGCACCGACGAAGGCGCAACGCAGGACACGCCCACCGGGATGGCGCGTGGTCCCGGCGAGAAGTCGCGCGGCCAGTGGAGTCAGCGCCACCACCGTCGCCGCGCCGCTGTCTATCTTCCGTGCCACCGCGGACGGCCGGACCATGGGTTGTGCGTCAACAGCGCAGCCGCTCAGCAATCCGCTCATCGCCGTACCCCAGCCGAGCGAGTGGGCCAGCGGTATCGGGACGAGCAACCGGTCCTCTTGACTCAGCGACAGACCATCCTGGTAGCCGTCAGCCTCCATGAGTACGCTCGCGATGCCACGTCGCACCACTTTGGGTCGGCCGGTGCTGCCCGAGCTGACGTGAAGAACGGCAGTCGTCCCGAGTCCCTCCGGCACGGGTTGCCCCGACCGCGCGGCGTGCACTGTGAGGTCCGCCTCGATCCGAAACGAGGCGAGGCCGCTCGGCGCGTCGGAACTGCGCAGGCACGGCAGGGGAATCGCGTCGCGGCTCCACAGTGCCATCGCCGCGACAGCGACGCCCTCCCCCCGCAGATCGTCGAGCATCACGACGTCGCCCGCTCGCACACCCGCTTCGGTCAGTCGCTGGCCGAGCGCTCCGCACCGCTCCTGAAGCCCGATGGGCTGTGGCGCCCGACCCAGGATGCGAGCGGTCAGCGCTGGACGAGTAAAGGTCATCTCTCCGCAGCCGCCGCTTCCTTGCCGGTCATGCCGGACGACCCGCGCCGTCGGGCAGAAAGATCGAACCCCGGATGCCGAGGCCGGCGTTGCGGACGATCTCCTGCACGTGCTGCATCCGCACGACGAACCGATTCTTTCCGTAGATGAGGTACCGCTGGCGATCGCTCTCCGCCGTGAAGTTGATCGTCAGGACGTTGGCGCCCGCCTCCAGACCCCTTGCCTGCCCTCCGCTGTCCGCCTTCTCCAGCGCGCTCACCGACGGAATGAGCAGGTGTGGATAGCAGATGCGAAGGCATGCGATGGAGTTGAGCGCGAGGTCGAGGGAGCCGCTGGGCTGGTCCGCGAGGGGCGTGTCCGGTGCCGGGGCGAAGGAACTCACGCTACACATGTGGACGCCGAGTCGCCCGGCGAGCTCGATGTCGTCGACGATGCTCTCGATCCGCTGGCCAGGCAGGTCGGAGATGAATCCGGTGCCCACCTTGTAGCCCAGATCGAGCAGGTCCCGCAGGCTCTCCAGTCGGGACTCCAGGGTCTCCCCGCGAACCTGCTCATGAAGGGCGGCGTCGCTTGTCTCGTGCTTGAGGATGTAGCTCGTGGCTCCGGCCTGTCGCAGTTCGGAGTACTGATCCCTGGTGAGGCTGCCGAGATTGAGCAGCACCTCGACGCGGCCTCCGTAGAGTTCTTTGATGGCCGCGATCGCCTCCTTGACCGCAGCCAGCACCCGCGGCGCCTCGCCGCCCTGCAGCAGGATGACGTCGATACCGGCTTCGTGAATCTCGCGAGCTCGTTGGACGATCTCGTCGCTGCTCATGAAGTAGCGGTCGTTGTACCGGGTGTTGTCGCGGCGCATGGGGCAGTAGTCGCAATTGACGCGGCAGACATTGGTGACTTCTATTACCCCACGGAGGACGATGCTTCGCGCGAAGTGCTTGTCACGTAGGCGGCGTGCCTCAGCGAATAGTTCCTGCTGACGCGATCCGCGAGCATCGAGTGCAGCACGGATTTCCGAGGTAGAAAGCATGCTCACAGCCATTCAGGAAGTCGTCGCGCCGCAGCGCGATGGCACTGGATGGGTGTCGATTGGATGTGGCTGCCGAACAGCCAGACTGTCCGAAGTGATGCGCGTCACGCACCTCCCTCACGCGAGTCACGAACCCGCGCGTTTCCCCGTAGATGCATCTCTGCGATCACCCTAGCAGCACGAGCGAAGTTCATCGATTGATTTACCGACTTTCTTCGCACTCGACGAGCGACTGCCACACACGCCGCAGCACACTTGCCCCATCGAAGTGTGAGGATGTAGCGTCGTAGCGGTGCTGGACTCGACACCAGACCACGACGCCGCACCTATTCGTGAGGGCGCGACAGATCAGCAGACCGGCGCCGGGTATGCAGTCGCCGCATCCTTCTCCGGCGCACGCGGCGAAACGGCGCCGCTGACCTGGGGTCAACAGGGCATCTGGGACGCGATCCAACGCAACGCGCCGGGCCACTTCAACGTCGGAACGGTTGTCGCGGTACCGCCGGGGCTGAAGCAGGATGCCCGCACGATCGCGGCGGCGATCGGACGCCTGCTCGACCGGCACGAATCACTGCGGACCAGGATCCTCGCTGTCGACGGCGAGTATCGGCAGGCGGTGGAGCGCTCCGGCGCCCTGCGCGTCGAGGTCGTGAAGGCCGGAGGTTCGGGGATCCACGCGGTTGCCCACCGGCTGCGATCCATGGCGTACGACTACGCGCGGGGTGACCTCCCGCTGCGCGTTGCCCTGGTCACGAGGGGCGGCGCCATAGAGCACGTCCTCCTGACGTTGTGCCATTCCGCCGCCGACCTGCAGGGGCTGAGCGTCGTCCGGGAGGATCTCGCCAAACTGTTGGAAGGTGCGGAACTCCCCGGCCAGGTCCCGCAGCCTGTGGATCTGGCCCGGAATCAGCTGCTTCCCGCCGCGCGACGGCGTTCGGCCAGGTCCGTGGAGTACTGGACGAGGCAGATCGGGCGGGTCCGATCGTCGATGTTCACCGAGGCCGAACCGCCTCAGACCCCTGCGTTCCGGAGCGCGCTGCTGACGTCGCCGGCGGTCGGGGCGGCCGCCCGGCTCCTCGCCGCGCGGCACGGCGTCGGCGAATCCACGGTGCTACAGGCGGCCTGCGTGTGCGTGCTCACCAGCTGGACCGGTCAGCACCGGTGCCACCTGCAGTCGTTGACCAGCAACCGGTTCTGGCCCGGCCACCAGGGCATGGTGACGCACATGTGCCAGCAGGGCCTCTTCGTGCTCGACGTCTCTGCGGCGTGGACGTTCGACGACCTGCTCTCCGCGACCGACCGCGCCGCAGCCGAGGCACACTGGCACGCGTACTACCGCCAGCGGGACTTGGACGCGGCGGTGGAAAGGCTGCAAGCGGAGGACGGCGTGGTCCAACGCGACTGTTACTTCAACGACACCCGCTCTGACGGCCCGCCGGTCTGGACCGCGGCGAGTCAGCCCCAGGAAGACGAACTTGTCGTGTCGACGTCAGCAGACAGCGCCGTCGCGGTGCCCGCAGACAGCACCGACGTCCGTCGCCTGGCGGCGGAGACGTCCTTCAGATGGCAGGCCGATCCAGGGTGGCTGCAGTGCAGGTTCTCTCTCAAGATTTTCGGTCCGCCGGCTGTTCCTCGCGTTTCCCTCAGCGCCGACACCAGATACCTACCGGCGGCGCGGATCGAACAGTTCCTCGCGGACTTCGAGGGCTGTCTGGTGAGGGCGAGCGAGGATTCGAGGACCATGGCGGTCGTCCGGTAGCGGGCCATGGGCATGGCGTCGTCAGGTAGCTGCGGGTCACGGCGGTGATCAGGCCGGGTCAGCGACGGGGGGCCTGGCGGGTGGCGCGGGCGATGTCGGTCGTGCCGGTGATGCGGTGCCAGCCGGCGTCACCGAGCCGGGGCGTCACCGAACCACGGCACCACTTCAAGCCCGGTCGCGGCTTCCCGAAGGGTCGGTGAAATAGGTCATGTAGGTCGACGCGTGCGGGTTCCAACGACGTCGCAACGGGTCGTGGACGACCCGGCTCACGAGACCGACCGGGGTGACCAACAGGTAATACACCAGGGCAAGTAGAGCGGTCCCCATCAGGCTCCTTCCGACGATTGGCAGGCAGGCGAACGGCGCTAGTCCATCGGAATCCGCGAGCGCCATTCGTCGTCCTGCAACGGAGGCTGCGTCGCCTTCTCCAGCAGGTGGTCGCCGATCGCGAGCAGATCGATGTCGGTACGCATGAAGCATGTGTAGGCGTCGTCCGGCGTACACACGATCGGTTCGCCCCGGACGTTGAACGACGTGTTCACCAGGACCGGGCATCCGGTCGCATGATTGAACGCGGTCAGCAACCGATGAAAGTGCGGATTGTCGTCTGCTCGGACGTGCTGCACTCGGGCGGAGAAGTCCACGTGGGTGACCGCGGGGATCGATGAACGCGGGATCCTCAGCAGATCCAGCCCCGTGGACCGGCTCGTGGGCTCGACGTCCAACCGTCGCGCAGCGGATACGTTCGCCACCAGGAGCATGTATGGACTGTCCTGGCTCAGGTCGAAGTAGTCCTTGGCGTCCTCCGCCAGCACCGCCGGTGCGAACGGCCGGAAGGACTCCCGGAATTTGATCTTGAGGTTCATCCTGGACTGCATGTCGGGGTCCCTCGGGTCACCCAGGATCGAGCGTGCCCCGAGAGCGCGTGGCCCGAACTCCATCCGGCCCTGAAACCAGCCGACCACCTTGCCGGCAGCAAGCGCGGCGACGACCTGGTCGATCAGGGCGGCCTGACCCAGCGTCCGGTAGACCGCCCCCCGGCGCTCCAGGCTGGCCCGGATCTCGGCACCGTCGAAGTCCGGTCCGAGCAGCGCCCCGGACATCGCGTCGCGGCCGGTGCCCAGGTGCACACGGGATGCGCCGCGGGCCATCGCCACGGACAGAGCCGCGCCCAGCGCTCCGCCGGCATCACCGGCGGCGGGCTGAATCCAGACCTCGTCGAAGACCCCCTCGCTGGCCAACCTGCCGTTCGCCACACAGTTGAGTGCCACTCCCCCGGCCAGGCACAGCCTGCGCTCGCCTGTCAGCTGGCGTGCGGTGCGCGCCAGCCGGAGGACCACGTCTTCGGTCACCTGCTGCACCGACGCGGCCAGGTCGAACTCGCGCTCGGTGAGCGGAGATTCGGGATCGCGGCGCGGCCCGCCGAAGAGCCGTTCGAAGCCATGACCGGTCATCGCCCGGCCACGCAGAAACTCGAACCAGCGCAGGTCGAGCCGGAACGACCCGTCTGGCTTGATGTCGATCAGGTGCTCCCGGATGAGGTCCGTGTGGCGTGGCGTGCCATAGGGGGCCAGCCCCATGAGCTTGTACTCACCCGAGTCGACCTTGAACCCGCAGAAGTAGGTGAACGCGGAGTACAGCAGGCCCAGCGAGTGCGGGAAACGCAGTTCCGCGAGCTGGCGCAGCTGGATGCCGGTGCCGTGCCACAGCGTCGTGGTGGCCCACTCGCCGACGCCGTCGACCGCCAGCACGGCGGCGGACTCGTACGGGCTCGGAAAGAACGCCGAGGCCGCATGCGACAGGTGATGCCGACCGGTGACGATCCGCGGCGGTTCGCCCATGTCGAGGTCGGTCAGGTGGCGGCGAATGTCGCGGCGTATGGCGAGCTTCCAGGACAACCAGGACGGCAGCGTGTCGCGGAACGTCCGGAAGGCCCGGGGAGCCGCACCCGCGTAGCTGGCCAGCACCCGCCGAAACTTCAGCACGGGGTCCTCGTAGTAGGCCACGGTGGACACGTCCGGTAACGCCACCCCGGCTGAGTCCAGGCAGTACCGGACGGCAGCGGCCGGGAACGCCGGGTCGTGCCGGCGCCGGCTGAAGCGTTCCTCGTGCGCGGCGGCGATCGGGACCCCGTCGGCAAGCAGCGCCGCGGCGCTGTCGTGGTAGTGGGCGGACACCCCCAGGACCAGGTCAGGCATCGCGGCTCCGCCGGACGACCGGATCAGAACATGGGGTACGTGGAGCCGTCACCGTTGTGGCGACGCTTTTCGCGCCTGCGTGGGCGTCGAAACAGGCGGAGCAGGAAACTTCGCAGCAGGGCCAAGGCATCGACCGTCCTTCCTGTTGAGCCAGCGCTTCCGGCGCCGGCTATCGCAAGTCGCAGTGGCTGGCAAGCAGGGCGGCGACGACGTCGCAACCCCTGTCGGTCATATGCGCGCGGTCGACGAAAATCCAGTCGTCGGGTCGGACGGCATCCGCGAGCAGCGGGGCGAGATCGACGAAGCGGACCCCCAGCTTCTCGCAACCGACCCGTAACACCGCCGCATAATCCTGGCCCACCTGCGGCGGGATGATGTCGCCATAGGTTTCCCGGAAGTTGAAGACCGCATCCAGCTCGTCGAAGAGCAGTTGCTCCGGCGGTGACGGACGTTCCCGAACCCAGGTGGCAAGTGGCTGGAGAACGAACGACAGTGTCGCCCCCAACGCGTCCGCGAGCAGGCGCCACGTGCCGAGGTGCCGCAGGGTCAGGTCGGCAGCGATCTCGATCTGCTGCTCGGCCGGGGGTCTGGCGTGCGTATCGCGCTTCGCTCCGGCCTTTCCGGCATCCCGTCGCAGTCGTTGTGACAAACCAATTAGTCGAGGTGGCCGCTGCCGTTCGTGCATGATCTCGTTGAACTCGTCACAGTGATAGAACGCGCCGTGCTCGCCGCGAATACGCCCTGGCAGCCGCGCCAGTCCGAGGTTGTTGAGCCCGGAGAAGAGCACGATGTTCCGAATACCGGACAGCAGGTGCCGGTGCAGCGTGAAATTGACCAGTTCCTGAGCCGAGTTGTGAGCGCGACCGCCGAGGTTCACCCAGGCATGCTCGGGCGCGTACGCGGACCACAGCCTCGACGACACTGTCGCGGCGTCGGCGGTGGCACCGACACCGAACGCGGTGGAGCCACCGACCAGGATGTTCACCCCACCGTCCGGCTGCGGGCCTGCCACCGACACTTCCTCGGCTCCTCGGCGGGAAATGCGGAAGCCCAGCCGGTCGGTGTTGACAAAAGCAGAGCGATGGCTCGCCGGATGAAAAAACACCACGTACGGCAGCCAGCTCAACTTGCCGTCCGCATAGAAGTTTTCCATGTAGTGCATCATCTGCGGTGCGAGCGTGACGACGTGCGGTGTCATCGTTGAGCACTCCAGATGGTCGGTAGCAACGGATCGCCCCCAGCCAAAAGACCCGGCTTGGCTCCACAGGCCTCACCCCGCGACCCAGGTCACCGGCGGCCAGCATGGCAATGCTAGGCGTACGATCAAAGCCAGTCAACCCCGACACATTGATTATCGTGGCTTGATAAGCAACATACCATGCGCTAGGATCAGTCCTGGAACTGACAGAGTCAGCAGGGGGAACTTTGCCACTCAGCGATGCACAGGTACGCATTTTCCACAAGGAAGGTGTACTGGTCGCGGAGAGCATTTTCGACGACGCCGACCTCGCTCCGATAATCGACGAGTACGCGGCCTGGTTGACGGAGCGCGCGAACACTCTCCGCGCCGAAGGTCGCCTCGCCGATCTTTACCCGGACATGCCGTTCGCACGGCGGACCGCGTTGCTCCACGCTCAAGCCCCTGAAATCACCGAGCATATGGACATCGCCACGGTGCTCGGTCCGGCTACGTTTGCGTTCCTGCGGCACCCGCGCCTACTGGCCGCACTGGAACTCCTCATCGGGGCAGAGATCACCTGCAATCCCATTCAACACGTCCGCGCAAAGCCACCGGCAGATTCCACAGGCGCGAGAGATGGATTCTATGACGTGCCGTGGCACCAGGACGCGGCGACGATGTCGAATGAGGCCGACAATTCAGATATTGTCACCTGCTGGATTCCGTTGGTGGACACCACGCGACACAACGGGTGCCTCGAGGTGATCCCCCACGCGTGGCGGGGTGGGTACATCGCGCACGGCCCCGGTCCCCGGATCGCATCGGGCCACCTACCCGCCGAGGCACCACGACCAGCCCCGGTGAGACGGGGCGGCGTCGTGTTCATGCACCGGTACACACCACACCGTTCCACCCCGAACCTCAGCGACCACACTCGCTGGAGCATCGACTTGAGATACCAGCCGACCGGCACTCCCACCGGACGGCCTTTTCACCCGAGCTTCGTCGTGCAGAGCCGTCAGCAGCCGGCGGAGGTGTTCACCGACTACGCGGCGTGGTGCCAGACGTGGCGCGACGCTCTGGCCGCGACGCCGGAAATGCGCAGCCACCGGACGTGAGGCCACCACCCGGCGTGCCACTCTCGTCATCTCGGGGTGCTTGCGGGCATTCAGGTGCATCTCATGGTGAGCTCCCCGCCGTCGAGCGCGAGCGTCACGACAGCGCCCCGACCCAGATCCACCACCCGCCCGTACCGACCGTGGCCGTTGACCACTGCCGCAAAGCGACCGCAGGCGGAGGCATGCAGCCGGTACCTCAGCCGGCGGTCCATCCACGGCGCGTGCTCCGGCTCGTCGACCAGCTCGACGGTCGCCAACACCGTGAACCGGTCGTCGTCCCGGATCAAGCTCGACGATCGTGCCGTCGGCGGTGAGCGCCAGCCACCGGGAACCGTCGGTGTCGTCGATCGGAGCAAGGTCGATCACCTGCCCCCACGACACCGGTAGCGACCAACCCGGCCGGCCGACCAGCCTCGTCGCACTCCCGGCAGATCAGGTCGAGCCATCCCACGCCCGCTCGGCAACCGGAAGCACGCCACCTCCCCGCCCTCCGGTCCGACGACCAGGTGGGAGCAGGCCTGGCTGACGGCCGCATCCGCCGGATGTCCGCAAGAGAGGGTCAGCACGGCAGCACACCATCCGGCCCCGTCAGCACCTGGAGCGTCCCCGATACCGCGCGGCCCGGCAATCGGCAGTGCCATCTGAGCACCGCCCCTCAGCTCACCCCGGCGACCTGCTCACCCGGCTCGTCGACTACGGCATCAAGCCGGTCACCACCACCCCACAGATCCCCTGAATTCCGCCGGTCCACAGATATCGACAATCGCTCGCCGCCTCGCTGCGGGATATGCGGCGCCCACATTGTGCGCGCCGGGCACCTTACCGGAGGTCGCATTTCCGACACCACATCGACGTCTTTGTCGACTACGTTCACCTGGCAGCCCGTGCCGCCCCTGATACCAATCTGCCACCCGATGTGCGGCTACCGCGACCGCCGCCCGAGCCGGAACAGGTGCTTTTCCGGCCCGTCGCATCGGCTTGATAGCGTAGAGACATATCGATTCCTTCGGATGAGGAGGAGCGCCACGTGGATATGAGCACGCTGACAGATCTGGGTATGACCGGAGCGGCGGTACTGGTACAGGCGGCCGCGACGGACATGTGGCAGGTGGCACGCTCCGGGTTCACCCGGCTACTCGGTCGTGGTGACCCGCACCGGGAAACCGCCACGGTTCGGCGGCTGGACGCCCTGGCCACGGAGGTGGAGCAGGCCCCGCCAGCCCAGCGCGATCAGGTACGTCAACGGCTACTGCCGGCCTGGCAGATGCGCCTGTCAGACCTGATCGAGGAAGATCCGGCCAGGACCGACGCCCTGCGTGATCTGCGTGACGAGTTGTTGACCCGGCTGCCCACTCCCCAGCAGCAGTGGATACAGAACATCACCGCGACCGCCTCCGGCGCCACCGCGCAGGGAGTGATGTTCGGCAGCATCATCAACCACCCCGCCCCGCCGGGAGCTGACCCGATCGGCCCGGTGCCCGACCCGGGACCTTCCCGGTGAATATCGAGCCCTCCCCCGTTCACCAGAACGTCTCCGCTGTCGCCGGCACCGCCTACGGGGTGATCGGTGCCGACCTGCATGTCTTCGGGGACGGCACACCGCTCTATCTATTGGAGGAACACCGCCGGCCCCACCCGCCGGACCGGAGCTGGCTGCGTGAGATGCCCTCCCGGATGCTCAACGCCCACGCCTGCGTGGTCCCGTTCACCGGTCGCGAATCTGATCTCGACGAGCTGCGTACCTGGTCGGAGACCGGGCCGCGACTGGCGGTGCGCTGGCTGCACGCACCCGGGGGCCGGGGTAAGACGCGGCTGGCCGACCATCTCGCCGCCCAGGTCGCCGCCGAGGGCTGGAAGGCCGTCACCGCGGTGCCCCACGTGGGGATGCCCAGCGCCCTGCTGAGCAGCCAGGACCTGCGACTGGACCGCCACCGGGGAGTGCTGCTGATCGTCGACTACGCCGACCGTTACCCGCTGTCCACCCTGCTCTGGTTGCTGCGCAACTCGCTGCTCCATCAGGCCGGCAAGCCGGCACGGGTGTTGATGGTGGCACGCAGCGCGTCCTTCTGGCCGGCACTGCGTGCCAACCTGGACGATCCCCGGGTTCAGGCCGGCACCTCCGAGCACTACCTGGACCCGCTGCCTGACGACGAGGACGACCGGTGGGCCATGTTCACCGCCGCCCATGACAGCTTCGCCGCCGTCTACGAGATCCCCGGCCCGGCCGCCTTCCCCCCGCTCCTCGACCTGGGTCATCCGGAGTTCGGGCTCACCCTCACCGTGCACGTCGCCGCGCTCGTCGCCGTCGACACCCGCGCGACCGGGGACCAGCCACCCACGCGGATCAAGATGCTGACCCGCTACCTGCTCGACCGCGAACGTCAACACTGGGTCCGTCTGTACGAGGGCCACGTCCACGGGCTCAACCACCACACGCCCGACGATGTCATGGCCCGTACCGTCTTCACCGCCGCCTTCACCGGCCCGCTCCCCCACCCCGAGGCCACCGGGCTGCTTCGTCGGATCGAGCGGGAACTGCCCGCCGAACGGATCATCAGCGACCACAGCCGCTGCTACCCGGCCGCCGATCCCCATCGGGTCACCGCGCTCGAACCGCTGTACCCGGACCGACTGGCCGAGGACTTCATCGCTCATACCCTGCCCGGTCCCGACCACCCGGCCGAACCGTGGGCGCCCACCCGACTGGGCGAGCTGCTGCACGACCCACCATCGCCGGCGTCGGATCACTCCCCGCCGCGTACGACATCCGCGACGTACGCTTCGCGGGCGGTCACCTTCCTCACCGCCGCCGCGGCCCGCTGGCCCCACCTCGGGCCCGCACACCTGTACCCACTCCTGTGCGACCGGCCACAACTCGCGATCATCGCCGGCAGTGCCGCCCTCAGCACCCTGGCCGGCATACCCGGTGTCGACCTCACGGCGCTGGAAGCGGTCGAGGCGCTGCTGCCCGCCGACCGACACGTCGACCTCGATGTCGGTGCCGCCGCGATCGTAGACGTCCTCACCACGCATCGGCTCACCATGACCGACGATCCGGCGGAAGAGGCCCGCCTGCACGCCACCCGCTCCTGGCGCCTGGCCAACGCCGGCCGCTACGCGGAGGCCCTGGCGCCCATCGAGGAAGCCGTGGCGATCCGCCGCCGGCTGGCCGACGCCGACCGCACCACCCATCTGCCCGCCCTGGCCAGATCGTTGCACAACCTGGGGCAGGTGCTGTCGGAACTGGGCCGGCGGGAAGAGTCCCTCGTCCACAGCCAGGAAGCCGCGGACACGTACCGGCAGTTGGCCCGGACCGATCCCGCCACCCACCTGTCGCACCTGGCGAGAACCTTGCACAACCTCGGCATGGCGCAGGGCGGCCTGGGCCGGCAGGAGGAGGCCCTGGGGCTCGCCGAGGAGGCCGTGACCATCGGCCGCCTGTTGTCCGACATCGACCCGACCGCCTACCTGCCCGACCTCCCCGGGCTGTTGAACAGCGCCATCAAGGTCCTGGTGGAGTTGCGGCGCCACGAGGAAGCCCTGGGGCTCGCCGAGGAGGCCGTGACCATCAGCCGCCGGCTGACCGACGCCGACCGCACCGCCCACGGGCCCGAGCTGGCGAGATCGTTGCAGAACCTCGGTAATGCCCTGGTCGAACTGGGTCGGCCCGAGGAGGCCCTGGTCCACAGCCAGGAAGCCGCGGACACGTTCCGACGACTGGCCGGGACCAACCCCGTCGCCTACCTGCCCGAGCTGGCAAGGTCCCTGGTCGCCCTCGGCAACACCCTGGTCAAACTCAGGCGGCGGAAGGAGGCCCTCGCCTACACCCAGGAAGCGGCGGACACGTTCCGACGACTGGCCGAGACCAACCCCGTCACGAACCTGCCCGACCTGGCAAGGTCCCTGAACGCCCTCGGTGAGGTGCAGTCCGAGCTGGGCCGGCGACAGGAGGCCGTCACCCTCTTCAGGGAAGCCGTGACCATCGGCCGGCGGTTGACCGAGGCCGACGACGACGCCTACCTGCCGCACCTCGCGAGGCAGCTGGGCAACCTCGGTTCAGCGGAGGCGGAGCTGGGTCGTCAGGAACAGGCCCTCGTCCACCTTCGGGAAGCCGTGGACGCCCATCGACGGCTCGCTGCGGCCAGCCCCGCCGCCCATCTGGGAAACCTCTGCACAGCGCTGCACAACCTCGGCGTGGTCCTCGACAGGCAGGGTCAGTCGGACCAGGCCCTGGCCTGCGCCGAGGAAGAGGTGACCATCGCCCGGAAACTGGCCCGGAGCAATCCCACCGCCCACCTACCCGACCTGGCACAGTCGCTGAACAACATTGCTGGATTCCTGGCCATCCTGGGGCGCAACGAGGAGGCCCCGGGGTTCGCCGAGGAAGCCGTCGCCGTCACCCGACAGCTGGCGGAGAACAATCCCACCGCCCACCTACCCGACCTGGCACACTCCTTGAACAACCTCGGTGTGTTCCTGTCACTGGCGCACCAGCGCGAAGGCGCTCTCGCCGCCTGCCGAGAAGCCGCGGACCTGCACCGGCAGTTGGCCGAGACCGATCCGGACGCTTACCTGCCACACCTCGCGCAGTCGCTGTACAACCTCGGTCTCCGGCTGGCGGAGCTGGGACGGCGGAACGAGGCCCTGGCCCCGGCCGAGGAGTCGGTCACCATCTACCGGCAGGTGGCGCACACGAATCCGGCGATCTACGGACGCAACCTCTCGATCGCGCTGGCGGCGTACATGCGGGTGAGCAGGGGGTCTTGGTCCGGATGAGACACCTCCGCACGTCACAGCCTCCGGGCGACGATGCTGGCGGCAGATCTGGCCGCCAGCACGATGGTCGGCTATTCGCCGAGGTCGTGGGGTGAGTTGGCTGGCGGATCTATCCGAGCAGCGTCGCCGCCGTGTACAGGGTGGCCAGGGACAGCGTCGTGGTGGCCACCACCGCCCGGTTGGCCACCGTCTCGCCGACGCCGTACTCCTGGGCGAAGATGAACGTGTTCTGCGCTGTCGGTAGGCCCGCGCACACCACCACGGTCAGCAACTGCGGCGCGGACAGGTGCAGGGCGAGTCCGGTCGCGTACGCGATGACCGGTTGTGCGACGAGCTTCAGCGCGGTGATCACGGCCAGGGCGGCGAACTCGGCCGGCTCTGCCCGGGTCGGCGCGGTGCGGTGCAGCGACGCGCCGAGGGCGATCAGGGCGGCGGGAACCGCGGCGCCTGCCAGCAGGGTGAGCGACGCGTCGGCCGCCGACGGCAGGCGCAGGTCGGCAGCCGAGCAGCCGACGCCGAGCAGCGACGCCAGGATCACCGGGTTACGGACCGGCAGGGAGGCGATACGGCGGACCCGGACGCGCCCGGCCGGGTCACTGTGCCGGTCCAGGGCGGTCAGGATCACGGGCGTCACCACGAGCACCTGTAGCAGCACCACCTGCGCCAGGAACGACACGTCGCCGAGGACCTGGGTGGCGATCGGGATGCCGAGGTTCGCCGAGTTCACATACCCGGCGGCCATGCCCCAGATCGGCCACTCGCCGGGCTGGCGTCCGAACAGCCTGCCCGCGCCGACCCACCCGAACCCGACGACCACGGCCGTGCTCACCCCGAAGGCGAGCAGCGGACGGCCGGCGAACCCGGACAGCGGCATCCGGGACAGGGCCAGGAACAGGGCGGCCGGCATCGCCAGATGAAACACGAACCGGCCGAGCACCGACGCCACCGCCTCGCCCAGCAGGCCCCGACGACAGGCCGCGTAGCCGACCCCGGTGAGGATCCAGATCGGCACGAACGCCGACACCAAGCTCATTCGTGCTTTACCGGCGGGCGTCGCGGCTTGCGCCGGTCGGCAGATACACCGACGCCCGAGGTGCGTGCCGAGCCGCCGGGCAATCGAGTGTCACGTGCTTCCAGGCACCGGTCGCTGGTCACGGCGGTGTCGCGGAGGTGCGGTCGGCGGCGGGGGTCACGACGCGGACGCCGGGCCAGCGTTCGACCGGGCGGTGGCGGGCGAGTCGTTGCCGCGAGATCTCCGGGTCGACCCTGGCCGGGTTGCGCCGCCACACCCCGTCGAGCAGGTCGTCGAGGCCGTACGGCGCACACACCGCGAGCTGGTCGTCCGCGTCGAGGCGTACCGCTACGGCGGTGGCGTACTCGGGCCAGGTCGCGACCGCGTCGGCGACCGTGTGGAACGGGGCCACCGGGTCGCCGCCGTACTTCGCCGGATACCAGGTGTGCACGGCGGCCTGGTTCTTCGCCTCCCACGGCAGCTGCGGCCAGGCCGCCACCAGCCGGGCGGTGGCCCGGTCGTCGTTGGCGCGGGTCAGGTCCGTCGGGTCGAAGAAGACGACATCGACGTCCCGTACCGACGAGGGGTCGAAGCCGTCGCCGTACCGCTCGCCCCAGACGAGGTCCCGCTCGGCACCCGCGCCGATCCACGCAGCCGGCAGGCCGCAGCCCCGGACGACGTCCAGCGCCCGGTTCCACCACGGGCTGGACCGGACCAGGGCCCGCAGCTCGTCCTCCCGCACCATCCCAGCCTAGGGCGGTCGAACCATCGTCTGCATGCACCCGCGCCTCGGGTGCGTGATCCCGTCGCAGGATCAGGGCGTGACGGAGAGAAGGTCGGCGTCGTGGCCGGGCCGTTGTGTCGACCACCAGGAGGGGATCGCCGACGACGAGACGCGCGCCTTCTATACCCGTCTCATGGACGAGGGCGGGGCGATGCTGTGGGGGCGCGTCACCCACGAGATGACGGAAAGCTACTGGCCCGCCGTCGCCCGCGGCGACGCCGAGGCGCCGCCGGCCATGCGCGAGTGGGCGGTCGAGCTGGAGGCCAACCCAGTTACGTGGTGTCGTCCACGCGTCAGGACTTCCCGTGGGCCAACAGCCACCACATCGCCGGCGATCTGCGCGAGGGCGTACAGAAGCTCAAGGACACGACCCCGTGCGGGGTCCTCCTCGGCAGCGACCCCGCGTGGCGGATGCGTAACCGATTGACCCACTCGGCGGCCGGCGACCCGGCAAGCACGTCGCCCTCCCGGTCGACACGATGGCGACCCGGCAGCAACCATCCCTTGGTAATCACGAACACGTTCGCTACGATCACGTTATGAGTCCCCGCCGAGCCCCCGTCAGCCGCCGCGACCGTCCCGCCAAGCCGCCACTCAGCCGCGCGGGCGCCGTCGCCGTGGCGTTGCAGATCATGCGGGAGGAGGGCCTGGAGCGGGTGACGATGCGCCGGTTGGCCGCCGAACTCGACACCGGCCCGGCCTCGCTCTACGTCTACGTGCAGAACATGGCCGAGTTGCACGGCGCGATCCTCGATGAACTGCTCGCCGACCTTCGCCTGCCCGACCCGGCCGGCGCAGGCGAGACCTGGCGTGGTGAGCTGATCGGGCTGCTTACCGGCTACACGCAACTGCTGCTCGGCTATCCGAGCCTGGCACGGTCGGTGCTTGCCCTGCGGCCGTCGGGCCCGCACTACGTGCGTCTGATAGACACGCTGCTCGGGCTGCTCCACGAGGGCGGCGTGCCGGTGGCGCAGGCGGCGTGGGGCGTGGACCTGCTCCTCCAGCACGGCACGGCCACGGCCGCCGAGCAGGGTGTGCGCGACGAGGCCGTTGAGGCGCAGGACGAGCAGGACGCGTTCGTCGAGGCGTTGAACGATGCCGCCGACGCCGACTGCCCGAACATCGCCCGGGCCCGCCACGACCTGTTCTCCGGCACTGGAGGGCAACGCCTGACTTGGATGTTCGACGCCCTGATCACCGGTATCACCACCGTCGCGGTGCCCGCACAGGAGCCTGCGGCGAGCTGACCCGGGAACCTCTCCTGCCGTGACCGGCGGGAGGATTGCGACACCCGCGAAGAACATGTTCGTCAGGAACAAGTTCTTCAGCGTTCATCTCGGCCCTACCGACGAACCGGCACGCAAGAGATCTTGGAGGAAGCCATGACCACCACACCCATCACGATCGTGGGAGCCGGCCTGGGCGGCCTGACGCTCGCCCGTGTGCTGCACGTTCACGGTATCCCGTCGACCATCTACGAGCTTGACGCTTCACCGCAAGCGCGTACGCAGGGCGGGATGCTCGACATCCACGACTACAACGGCCAGGTCGCGGTCAAGGCCGCCGGACTGTTCGACGAGTTCCAGAAGATCATCCACCCGGGCGGTCAGGCGACCCGGATCCTCGACAAGCACGGCACCGTGTACACCGACGAGCCCGGCGACGACGGCGACGGTGTCGGCGGCCGGCCGGAGGTCGACCGCGGCGATCTACGGAAGATGCTGCTCGACTCGCTGCCCGAGGGCACGATTCGCTGGGGCAGCAAGGTCACCGCAGTGAAGAGCCTGGATGACGGCAAGCACGAGCTGACCTTCGCCGACGGCTCGACCGTCATCACCGGCCTGCTCATCGGCGCGGACGGCGCCTGGTCGCGAATCCGGCCGCTGCTGTCGGACGCCAGGCCCGCGTACACCGGGATGTCGTTCATCGAGGTCGCCCACCACGACGCGGCTGAGCGGCATCCCGGGCCGGCGAAGACGGTCGGCGCGGGCATGTTGTTCGCGCTCGATGCCGGGCAGGGCTTCCTCGCTCACAGCGAGACCGACGGGAGCCTGCACATCTACACCGCGCTGACCAAACCGGCGGACTGGGTCGACAGCGTCGACTGGACCGACACCGACAAGGGCAAGGCCGTCCTGCGGGAGGAGTTTCACGACTGGGCGCCGGAGTTCCACGCCCTGATCAGCGAGGCCGACAGCGCCCTGGTCCCGCGGACCATCAACGCCCTGCCCGTCGACCACCGCTGGAACCGGGTCCCCGGCGTCACCCTGCTCGGCGACGCGGCCCACGTTATGTCTCCGTTCGCCGGCGAGGGCGCCAACCTCGCGATGCTCGACGGCGCCGAGCTCGGCAAGGCCATCGCCGCCCATCCCGGCGACATCGAGGTCGCGCTCGCCGCGTACGAACAAGACCTGTTCCCGCGCAGTGCCGAAGCCGCCGAAGAAGCCGCCCGCAACCTGGAACTCTGCTTCGACGACCGGGCCCCGCACAGCCTGCTCGACCAGTTCGCCGCCTACGCGAAAGCCCAGTGACGATGACCGGGCAGGTAGTCACGCCGCGTCCCGGCCCGGGTTCGAAGCCGGGTGTCCGGATGGCATGGCACCAACCCCACCGCCCCACCGCCCCGCCGCCGCTGGGGCGACGTCCGGCGATGTCGGCGGTGTCGCGGCCCGGTGAACGCCCACGGACACCGCACCAGCAAGCAGTTGGCGATGCCGGTGGGGTTCCGTGCCGTCGCCCGTGCGGTAGGAGTGGGGGTCAGGCAGCGGGTCGGGGGGGCCGCGACCACCACGGCCGCACCACCACACCCATTCCGTCCATCATGGACAGCTTCGCTGTACAGCTCATCCCGGTTCCGACCTGACGCGATGTCCCGAGACAGCCGCTGGAACGCGACGCCCTACGCGATCCGGGCGGGCGTGTCGGTCATGACGTTGCCCGGCACGACCCCCTGTCCTCCCGACTCGGTGTGGAGGCCAGTTCGGGAGAGAAGGTGCATACGGCACCGTCGCGACGGATGGTGAGAATCCGGAAGGTACGGTCTTGATCTCATATCCGAGCCCGTCGCACGTCGTATGAGGGCACCTGGTCCCGACACGACGAAGTCCACCTCGGCCGACGGTGTGGTCAGCGTGCTCATGCCGGACCGCTCATTGCCGGACCGCTCATGCCGGACCGCTCATGCCGGACCGCTCCCTGCGTCGACGCGGACCCGATCGTCGGCGTCCCACCGCACGACCCGCCCGGCCCCCAGGACGAGTTCGCCGCCCCGCCACCGCTCGCGCAGCATCCGGTCGTGCGAGACCACGACGGCCGCTCCGGTGTAGACCGCGAGGGCGGCCTCGAACTCCTCGACCAACGCCAGGGACAGATGGTTCGTCGGCTCGTCGAGCAGCAGAAGGTCGACGTCGTGGTCCAGCAGGCGGGCCAGCGCGAGCCGACGCCGTTGCCCCACCGACAACGCGCCGACCGGGGTACGGAAGTCGGCCGGCCGGAACAGCCCGAGTGACCGTAGGCGGTCCCCGTGCTCCTCCATGGTGCCCACCCGTCCCTGGCCGAAAGCGGTCAGGAGACTGACGTCCGCACGGGGCGAAGGCACGTCCTGGGGCAGGTATCCGATCCGACCGTGGCGGTCGATCGTGCCCCGGTCAGGACGCAGCCGACCCGACGCCACCTGGAGCACTGTCGACTTCCCCGCCCCGTTGGGGCCCGACACCAGCAGTCGCTGGCCGGCGTACAGCACCAGTTCGTCCAGGTCGAGCCGTCCGTCGACCCGTACGTCGCGCAGTTCCAGCACCGGCCCCTCGCAGTCGTCGGCGTCCAGCGGAGCGTGCAGGTGCAACGGCTCGGGCGGCTCGGGCACCGGCTCGGCCCGCAGCCGTTCGAGCCGCTCGGCTGCGCTCCGGACCCGGGTGGAGATGGACTCCTGCACCCGCCTGCCGTCGCCGTTGTACTTGCACTTGTTGTGGTCCTTGATCGCCCGACCGGGTGCCACCCGGTAGGCGGTGGTCGCGCCCCACTCCGACCAGTGCGCGATCTCGCCCACCCACTGCGCGTACGCCTGCTCCCAGCGCTGCCGGGCGGCACGCCTCTCGGCGAGATAGCTGGCGTAGCCGTTGCCGTACCGGTGCACCGTCCGCCGGTCGCCGTCGACCTCGACGATCGCGGTAGCGACCCGTTCCAGCAGCAACCGGTCGTGGGTGACGACCACGACTGTACCGTGGTGACGCCGCAACCGGTTCTCCAACCAGGACACCGCCTGCTGGTCGAGGTCGTTCGTCGGCTCGTCGAGCAGCAGCAGTTCCGGCTCGGCGGAGAGCACTCCGGCCAGGCCGAGCCGGGCGAGCTGACCGCCGGAGAGCGTGCCGAGCCGACGGTCCCGGTCGAGGTCGCCGATGTCGAGTTTGGACATGGCCGCCTCGACCCTGGCGTCGGCACGATATCCGTCACGCAGTTCGAAGGCCGTGCGCAGTGTGCTGTAGTCGGCCATCCGCTCGGTCGAGGCGAACCCGAGTTCCCGCTCGGCGACGGCGATCCGCCGTTCCAGATCGCGGATCTCGCCGAGCGCGGCATCGATCGCGTCGCCGACGGTCGAGTCGTCCGGCAGGTCGAGCACCTGTCCCAGGTGCCCCACCCCGCCGTCCGCCAGCACGATGACCTCGCCGTCGTCCGGATGGTCCCGGCCCGCGATCAACCGCAGGAGCGTGGACTTGCCGGAGCCGTTCTCCCCCACGACGCCGACCCGTTCGCCGGGCGCGATGGTGAGCGAGACGGCGTCGAACACGCGGCGGTGGGCGAACGACTTGCTGACGTCCCGGAGCGTGAGCTGAGCTGACATGGAAACCTCCGATCTCCGGGCGCGGAGGACGGAACATCCCGTGTTCAGCGATCGAACCGGGGTGTGATCCGCGCGCGAGGGTTGTCGATTCAGACGATCTTGCCGCTGACCAGGGAGAGCTCGGAGCCTTCCCAGCCGCGCCGCAGCCAGCGGTCGTGCGAGGCCACGACCACCGCGCCGGGTGCCGTCCGGAGCGCGTCCTCCAGCTCCTCGACCAGGCTCAGGGAGAGATGGTTGGTCGGTTCGTCCAGCAACAGCACGTCCGGTGGTGTGGCCACCAGCAGCGCGAGCGCCAACCGCCGCCGCTGCCCGACGGAGAGGTGACCGAGCGGGCGGTCGACGTCACACGGAGCCAGCAGACCGAGCTGCGCCAGCGACACCGCGTCGGCGCCGGCCGCCGCGTCGTACACCTGCCGCGCGGTCTGTTCGTCATCGGGGAAGTCCAGGCGTTGCTGGGCGTTGCGCACCCGCCGGGAGATCTGCCGCTGCACCCGGCCGCCGTGCCGGTCGTACCCGATCTTGTTGTTGTCCTTGATGGTCCGCGCGTGGTTGACGGCACGCGCGGTGGTCCGCACGGCCTCGCGGAGTTCTTCGAGCTCCTCCTGCTCGGCCGCGTACTGCTCCTCCCAGCGGATCCGCTCCCGACGCTTGGCCGCCAGGTATTCGGTGTACGCGCCGCCGGAGCGGGTCACCGTGCCGCGGGTCGGGTCCAGGTCGACGATGTCGGTGCAGACCTCGTCCAGGAACATCCGGTCGTGCGAGGCGACGACGACCACCCCGGGCAGCCCGCGTAACCGCTGCTCCAGGAAACCGACCGCCTCGTCGTCGAGGTGGTTCGTCGGTTCGTCGAGCAGCATCGCCTGCGGCTGCCGGATCAGCAGGGCGGCGAGACCCAGTCGGGAGCACTGGCCGCCGGAGAGCGTGGCGAGCGGTCGCGACCGCTCCGTGTCGGCCAGCCCGAGCCCGGCCAGCACGAGTTCGGCTCGGCGGTCGGCGTCCCAGAGGTCGTGGTCCTGCGCCCACTCCAGCAGGTCGCCGTAGGCGGCGAGCACGTCGGCGTCGTCCGGCCGCCGTTCCAGCTCCCCGGTGAGCTGCTCAAACCCGGCCCGGGCGGCCCGCAGCTCGGCGAGCGAGTCGTCGACGACATCCTGCACCGTCG
Source organism: Micromonospora sp. DSM 43699 (assembly GCF_055517075.1). Classification (NCBI taxonomy): domain Bacteria; kingdom Bacillati; phylum Actinomycetota; class Actinomycetes; order Micromonosporales; family Micromonosporaceae; genus Micromonospora; species Micromonospora sp. DSM 43699. Next base: position 69,299 of record NZ_JBTMMT010000003.1, on the reverse strand, counting down.
CATCCGGCGCGAACGGCAACTCCTGCCGCAGGAAACCGCTGTCGGCGGGGCGCTGCACCTCGCCGGCGTCGGGTTCCTCCATCCCGGCCAGCAGTCGCAGCAACGTCGACTTGCCGACGCCGTTCTCCCCCACCAGACCGATGCGCTGTCCCGGGGACGCGGACAACGACATCCCATCGAAGACCTGCCGGTCACCATATGATTTCGCCATATCACGGGCATACAGAAAGACCCTGTTTGACACTTGGACACCTGCCACCAGAAGAGATCGAACCTGAAAGGCGATTCGTATCCGGATTCCCGTGCGGGCGTCTCCTGATCAGGCAGGGTCGCCACAGGCACGAGCGGGCGCAGTGTCAGTAGATCATGAAACTGATCATATCGTCGCTCCTACCGACCGTCAACCGCACCGGCGGGAACGCGTCGACCGCGTCAACGCTCTTCCCGCACGTTCGCGCTGCTTGTCAGGGTCGGCTCGGGAAGCCAGCGGCGGCGGAGGAAATGGTCGAGCACAGCCTCGAACAATTCCCTTCCGTACTCTATGCGAAGAACACCCGAACCTGACAACGCGCTGTCGGTGGCGGCGGTGTCGAAGCTCAGCCCGCCTTCCGAACCGGCTCCCCCGAATTCCATGCCGAGGGTCCCGAGCAGCGGGAAAGCGGCATTGCCGGTATCGGCCTCGACGCGTCGCAGCCACTCGTCGGGCTGCACCGGCCGCAGGGCGTAGCCCCGCGAGCGGAGCCAGCCGACCATCTTCCCCAGTCGCACCGGCAGGCCCGCAACCAGGTTGAAGTTGCGGCCGGTCGAGTCCTCCCGGAGGGACAACGCGACCATGGCGTTGCTGACGTAGTTCACCGGGACCAGGTCGAAAGCAGTGTCCACGCCGGTCGGCGCGGCCCCCGCCTGAATGCAACCCTTGAGGATGAGCCACAGGTAATCACCGCTTTGGCAGGCCCCCGTACGGCTATGTCCGGTGATCCGACTCGGCCGGTAGACCGTGGCCGGCAGACCGCGCCGGCGCGCCTCCTCCACGAGCTGCTCGGCCACCCATTTGCTCTGGGTGTAACCATGTACGAGGGCGTCGGGCGGACCGGTCCGGTCGTCCGGTCGGAGCGTCCCGCCCGCCGACGGGGCGTACACGCCGACCGTGGAGACGTAGTGCACCGGGACGCTGCGATGCCGGGCGGCAAGCCGGAGAATCTCGGTCGTTCCGCCGACCGTAGCCTGTCTGAGCAGCGGGTAGGGCGCGGTGAGATGCACCGCGGCGCCGACGTGGTAGACCGCGTCGACCTGGCGGGCGAGCTCGTCGAAACCACTCTCGGACAGTCCCAGGCGTGGCTGCGCAAGGTCGCCGGGAAGGACCTCGATCCGGTGTTCCTGGTCGTCCGGCCGGATGCCGTACCCCTCGAGAGCGTTGTGCAGACGTGCCGCGGCTTGGTCGCGGTCGGTGCCGCGCACCAGGCAGCACACCGTGGCACGGGTACGCCGGAGAAGGGCGTGGAGGGTGAACGCTCCGAGAAATCCGGTCGCCCCGGTCAGCAGCACCCGGCCGGCATCAGCCACGTGCCGGACCACCTCCGGCGCGGCCACGATGTCGGCCGGCAGCGTAGCCTCGGACGCCAGGTCCGGCCGGGCGCCGTCCGGACCTGCGGCGGGCGGTTCGACCCGGTCGACGATCGCCGCAAGGCCGCTGACGGTCGGCGCCGTCAGGATCGCGCTCAGCGGGATCTCCACGCCGAGTTCCGCACGAACCCGCAGCAGCAGGCGCGTCGCCAGCAGCGAATGCCCGCCCAGTGCGAAGAAGTCGTCGTCCGGATCCACCGAGGACACGGCGAGCATGTCGCGCCAGATGTCGGCGATCCTCGCTTCGGTCGGGGTCGCGGCCGATGCCGTGGCGTCGCGGTCGATCGGCACGATCCGCGGCAGCGCCGCCAGGTCCACCTTGCCGCTCGGCGTCCGCAGGAAGGTCGTCAACCGGACGAAGGCCGAGGGGACGAGGTACTCCGGCAGCCGGCCGGCCAGTGCCGTGCGGAGTGTCTCCGGCGTCGGCACCTGGCCCGTGGCCGGGACGTAGTACGCGATCAGGCGTTTGCCGTCCGGGCCGCGGTCCTCGGGCAGGACCGCGGCATGGGCGACGCCGGGGACGCCCTGAACGGCCGAGGTGACCTCGCCGAGCTCGACCCGGTAGCCGCGTACCTTGATCTGGTCGTCTCCGCGACCGACCCACTGGATGCTCCCGTCCGGGAGGTAGCGGGCGAGATCGCCGGTCCGGTAGATCACGTCGGAGGGGTCGAGCGGATCGCGGACGAACTTCTCGCCGGTCAGCTGAGGTCGGCTGAGATAGCCCAGCGCCACCGGGGAGCCGCCGACACAGATCTCCCCGACCGTCCCGACCGGGCACAGTCGCAGCCGCCCGTCGCGCAGGGTCACCCGGGCACCCCCGACGGGACGGCCGATCGGCGGGAGGCTCGGCCAGCGGTCCGGGTCCGCGCCGAGACGTTCGGCGGTGACCACGTGGGTCTCCGACGGGCCGTACTGGTTTTCCAGGTACGCGCTCGGAGCGTGCTTGCGGAAGAACTCACGCACCGCCGGTGTCGCATGCAACTGCTCGCCGGCGGTGATCACCTCGGTCAGCCGGGGTACCGACCGGCCGGTGGCACAGGCGTACTCGGCCAACTGCTGCAACGCCACGAAGGGCAGGAACACCCGGTCGATCCGCTCCCGGTCAAGCAGGTCGAGAAGACGGGCGGGGTTACGCCTCGCCTCGTCGTCCGCCACGACCAGGGTGCCGGCCGTGGCCCACGTACCGAAGATCTCCTGGAACGCCACGTCGAAGCTGAGGGCTGCGAACTGCAGCGTCCGGGTACCCGGCCCGGCGGACGACCGGGCCGACTGCCAGGACAGCAGATTGGTCAGAGACCGATGCGGAACGGCCACCCCTTTGGGACGGCCGGTGGAGCCCGATGTGTAGATGAGATAGGCGATGTCGTCCGGCCCGACCGGCGGGCGGGCCGAGCCGGGCATGGCCGGTGGATCGCCGAACTCCTCGACGGTGATCGTCTCCGCCGGAAGGGCGGCACGGGTCTGATCGCCCTGGACGATGGCGACCCGGATGCCGCTGTCGGCCACCAGGTACGCGATCCGGTCGGCCGGGTAGGCCGGGTCGAGAGGCAGGCAGGCGCTGCCCGCGCGGAGCACACCCAGCACCACCACGGCCATCGCCGCCGAGCGGGGCAGGCTCACGCCGATCGGCTCGCCGGCGAAACCACGAGCGGCCAGATGCGCTGCGATCGTCGTGGCGGCCACGTCGACCTGGGCGTACGTCAACCTGGTGGCCGCGTCCACGATCGCCGGAGCGTCAGGTGTCCTGCGGGCCTGGACCGCGAAAGCGTCGGTCGCGGAGCGCGGCACGGGTCGCCCGCCCGGAGCGGCTGCCTCCCGCGACCAGGTGTCGATGATCCGCCGCTCGGCCGGCGGGATCACGTCCAGCTGCCCGATCTGTGTCTCCGGGGCGCCTGCCACGTGCCGGAGCAGCGTCCCGAGGCGTGCCGTCAGGAGCTCGGCGGTACGGCGGTCGTAGAGATCCACGGCGTACTCGAGATAGCACTGGAAACCGCCGTCCCTGGGCGCCACGTGCAGGAAGATGTCGTACTTCGCCGTACCGGAGGGCAGGTAGAGCCGCTCCGCGGTCAGACCCGGCAGGTCGAGGTCCGGTGCCGGAGTGTCCTCGTAGCCAAGGACCACCTGGAACAGGGGAAAACGGTTCGGTGTACGGGAGAGCTTCAGGTCGCGGATCAGATGGGCGAAGGGCACGGCACGGTGTGCGATGGTCGTCCACAGTTGTTCCTTGACCCGGAGGACCAGATCGGCGAACGCGATGTCGGACGGCACCTCCTGACGTAGCGGCATGACGTCTGAGAGGCAGCCGATCATCGGATCGAGGATGTCATCGCCGCGGCGCGACACGGGGATGCCGATCACCACGTCACCGGCTCCGGTGTGTCGCGAGATCAGCACGACCAACGCGGCCGCCAGAACGGTGAACGGCGTGCACCGGCCCCGCCGGGCAAGACGACGCAGACCAGCACCGACCTCCGGGGCCACCCGGAACTCGACGCGATCCCCCCGGCAGCTGAGCCGCTCCGGCCGGGGCCGATCGGCCGGGAAGGTGGACTCCTCCGGCGCGGCGCGCAGTGCCCGCCGCAGGTGCTCGGTGGACTCGTCGAGGGTGCTTCGAGAGGCGCGACGGCGCTCCCGTGCATAGGGCCCGTGCTGGAGCGGAATGGCCGGCAGCGCGACCTCCCCGCCGGTGGGTGCGGCCCGGTAGAGCGCGCTGAATTCGGTGCTGAGCACGCGGAAACTCCAGTCGTCGACCACCGCGTGATGGATCGCCACCACCAGGATCGCGTCGTCGTCGGAGAGCCGCAGCAGGGTGGCGCGCAGCAGCGGTGGCCGGTCGAGGTCTATCCGGCGGCTCGCCGCCGCGGCCAGCGCCTCGGCCAGTCCCCGCCGGGTCACCTCCTGCACCTGCACCTCCACCTCCACCGCGTCCGGCGGCATCACGGTCTGTGACGCCTCGCCGCCCGTGAACGACAACCGGCTGCGCAGCACCTCGTGGCGCGCAACGATGCCGTTCAGCGCCCGGCTCACGGCGCCGGTGTCGACGCGGACGCCACGCAGCCGATAGGACCACGACTCGACATACCGGGAGCCGTCCTCCTGCATCTGGTCGTTGAGCCAGATCGACTCCTGCTCGAACGACATCGGGTAGGTAGCCCCCGGGTGAGTCACGACTGAACCCTTCCGATGTGCGGACGCGAGGATCTCAGAGTGATCGGAGCAGGACCGCACGGTCGATCTTGCCGGTCATCGTGGTGGGCAGTTCGTCGCGGGCCCGCAGGACGTGCGGTACGAGATGCGGTGGGAGCGCGTCGGCCAGCGCTTGCCGGATCACCGCCGGCGAGGTCGCGACGGCCCCGTCGGTGACGTAGAACAGCGCCAGCCGGTCATAGCCGGTGACCTCGGCCGGGACGGGGAGCACGGCGGCGTCCCGGACTCCGGGCACCCGTCGTGCGGCATTCTCGACCTCCGCCGGCTCGATCCGATGCCCGGATATCTTGATCTGCAGGTCCGCCCGGCCGCGGAAGTGCAGAAGCCCATCGGAGTCCAGGCATCCGACGTCGCCGGTGCGGTATACGCGCTGCGGCACGCCGTCGATGGTGAGGTACGGGAACGCGGCCGAGGTGGCGTGGTCGTCGTCGAGGTAGCCGAGGGCGAGTCCGTCTCCCGCCAGGCAGATCTCGCCGACTTCTCCGGCGCCGACGCTCTCGTCGCCGTCGAGGATGTGCACTGTCGTCCCGGGCACCGGCCGGCCGAGCGGAATGCCGTCCGGGCGGTCGCAGTCGGCTGCCGTGATGCGGTGGGTGGTGGCGAAGACACAGGACTCCACCGGGCCGTACCCGTTGGTCAGCCGGCAGCCGGGGTGGCGCAGCAGGAACCGGGCCACGTGCGTCGGTGAGAGCCGCTCGCCGCCGGTGATGACGTGCCGCAGTCCGGTCAGGCAGGACCGGCCGGGATCGTCCTCGTCGATGAGGAAGTTGAGCAGCGACGAGGTGAGCCAGACCGTGTCCAACCCGGCCCGGCTGGTCAGGCGGACGAGCTCCGCGGGCAACAGGTGGTCGGTCTCGGCGAGGACGCACGACCCGCCGCTCGTCAGCGGACCCCACACTTCGAGGCTGAAGGCATCCCAGGACGGAGGTGCGGCCTGCAGGACGACCCTACCCGGGCCGAGGTCGGCGAACCCACCGCCACCGAACAGCCGGGTGGTCGCGCGATGTGGTGACAGCACGCCCTTGGGGACGCCGGTGCTCCCCGACGTGAAGAAGATCGCGGCGGGGTCCGTGCCACTGACCGGGACGCTCGGTGGCCGGCCGTGCCGTGCGCCGACACGGCCGGGCATCGGGTCCGCGGGGGTCCAGCTCGCCGGGCTGCCGGTCACGTCAACATCGGACACCATCAGCGGGGCCCGCAGGGTGGTGGCGAGGTAGGCGACGCGGGCCGGCGGCCAGCGACGGTCCATGGCGGCGTAGGCCGCGCCGCATTTGAGGATGCCGAGAAGAACCATGATCAACCGCGGCGTCCGCGGGAGGAGCACGGGGACCCTGTGCCCCGGCCGTACCCCGTTCGACCAGAGGTCGGTGGCGTAACTGTCCGCGGCGGCGTCCAGCGCCGCATAGCTGACGTGTTCATCCCGGTGGATCAGGGCAACCGCGTTCGGCCGCGATCGGGCCTGGGCCGCGACCGCTTCGTGGATCGGCGGGGACGGCGGGCGAGTGGTCCAGGGCACGGAGACTGCTCCCTCGGCCGGTGGGAACGGATCAGGCTTCGGTCATCGAGATGACGTCGGCGAGCGTGTCGCTGTCGAAGAGAACCTGCGCCGGGATCTCGATCCCCAGTTCTCTGCCGATCCGGGCGCAGATCCGCATGGCCTGCAGGGAGGACCCACCGAAGTCGTAGAAGCTGTCGGCCGCCGTGACGCCCGGCACCTCGAGCACATCGGAAACGATGCGTAGGACGATCGTGCGGTTGCCGCCGGGCTCAGGCATGGGCTGCCATCCTTACTTCGTCGAGGTTGCGCAGTGCCGCACCTGGCTGCACCACGGTGCGGGGAGAGCACTGCCGGCGCCCAGCACAAGGCCGGCGCGGGGCTCCCGGAGCTGGGCGAACAGGCCCGCCAGCAATGAGCCGAGCGGAATGGTGCCCCAGGAGATGGACCGGACTGAAGCCCTGACCTGGGTCGGCAGCTCCGGTGGCGGCTCCTGCTGCCGGTGGGGACGCAACAGCACGCTCAGCGTCGTCACGCCGGCCGCGAGACCGGTGGTGCCGGCACAGAAGATCACCGGAGCGCCGCTCGCCGCCGGCCGGTATCAGCAGCGCGGCACGTGCGCCGAAGGTTGTCGCAGCCACCGGCAGTCGCGCGGTGCCGAGGCGCTCCACCAGACGGGCGATCGGCGCCTCGAAGGCGAGGTTGACGCTGGTAACGTCCAGACGGCTCACTCGTACGTGCCCGACAGGTCTCCGGCTGCGATCCGGGCCGACGCGCGCGTGCCACCGCGTCCGGCGAATAGAACGGTCAGAGACGTGATTCTTCCGTCTGATCGGACGCATCCCCCGCCATTTCCTGGAGGGAGTTCGAATACCCCACCTGAGCCCCCGAGACACAGTAGTACATTCTCTACAGCACTGTTCCGCGATCAAGTCTGTCGATCTACTGCCAGCAGCGGAACCAGCTTCCCACGATGTGGAATTCACCTTGGGTGTCCCGACTGATCAGGTGGCCAATCGGCGGGTTGGCTTTGACCGCCGTATGGAGTAGCTCGTGGTGGGGTGCCTGGAACGCCGTCCATCGCGGCAGGCTCTTTGCGTAGTCGATTGAGGTGCGTCCGACCTGGCCGTACGTCAAGCGCCGATTTTTTTGGAGAGTGGGTTAGCTGGTTTCCACGGGTGCGGTGACCGGGCGGAGGTTCAAGCCTGACGCGCTCGGACCTGGCGGCGCTGATCGACAGAGCGCCTCCGCCAGGAGTGCCCGGCCACCCCTGACGGTGGTGTTGTCGATGCGTCTGGCCAACCCGAAGGCCAGCAGGAACGTATCCACGGCGGCCACGGTGTGACGACCCGCTGTTTCTGCGCGGAGACGCTGCGGTTGCCGTAGCACGACCGGCTCTCCAACGGCCCGGTGATCAGCGCGAGGAACTGCTCGGCGGCCAGGACCGGATCGGAGATCCGCGATCGGCCGCCCAGCGCAAGGCGGTCGAAGCGGTCGGCCAGGGCCTTGGTGAGCCTGTCCGGCCCCGGGCGGGATCGGCCGACAGCGCAGACCCTGTGGTGACGCGGCAGGGCGGCACCGAGGACGACGCGGTGCGCGTACCGACGCCGTGAGGACGTGCCCACTGCGGCGTACCGGGATGGGTGCCGCGACCTGCGGCCGGAAACGCACCCGCCGCCGGCCGGGCACTCCGTGACCCCGAACTCGAGCGATTCAGAGAATGCCGATGGCATCTCATTGCTCACCTAGAGATGGGTCGACGTCGACATTCGACAGTGATGTTGACACTCGCGTATGTGTCACCCTTCCGGCGGGCATGGCATACCTCCACTTGAGTCTCGACGGTCAGACGATTCCGCCGTTGGTGTAGATGACCTGACCGTTGATCCAGCGCGCCGGCCCGGCAACGAAGGCGACGTCGTCAGGCCGGCCCAGCCGTTGCAGCGGCGACAGCGAGGCGAGGTGGTCGATCGTCTGCTGGTCCTTCCCGTCGAGGAACAACGGGGTGGCCGTCGGCCTGGTCGCCGTTCGGGAGGCCGGCCTCAGCTGAGCCGGGCCAGCGAGCTCCTCGACGCCGCCGGGCGTGGCCCATCCGGCGACATCGCGTTCCCCCACCACCACGTACGGGCGGTGGCCGGCGCGACCCGGGCCGCGCTGCGCCTGGAGCTGGGGTGACCCGGCAGGTGCGCGGCACGCCCTGGAACAGGCGTACGCGGCGGCCCTGCGCAGGCACGGGTGCCGGTCCTACTGCGGTCCACAGTCGTCGCCGTCGTCTCGGCCCCGTGCTGCAACGGTGGGGACTTTTCAAGGTTCAAGCGAAAGTCCGCCGTGGTTCGACAGAAGGCATGGACAGCAGGATCGAAACGGCTTAATGTCTTCGCCATCACGAAAGTGTTTCGGCGAGGTGAACCGGCGGCGCGGTGATCCATCGACCCCTCCCCCGCTACGGCATCCGGCGCGACGACACGCGCCCCGCCCTGGCATTCGCACGTCAGGAAGGGACGGACAGCCAGTGTCCACACACGATGGCGCAACCGGCCGACGAATGGCGTCGGTCAGCTCCGCACTACTACTGGTGGCCGCCGCCGGGCTGGTCGCCCTCGGCAGCCCGGCACCCGCCCAGGCCCACACCATCACCCCCACCGACTTCCAGCAGGTCACCCTGGCCAAGGGGGTAGCCGAGGTCGGCGAGCCCATGACCATCGCGGTGCTGCCCGACCGGTCGGTGTTGCACACCGCCCGTAACGGCACACTGCGTCGCACCGACGCGGCCGGCACCACCACCGTGGTGGGCACGATCCCCGTCTACACCCACGACGAGGAGGGCCTCCAGGGCGTCGGGGTGGACCCGAACTTCACCACCAACCGGCACGTCTACCTGTACTACGCCCCGCCGCTGTCCACCCCCGCCGGGGACGCTCCGGCCACCGGCACGGACTTCTCCGCCTGGCAGGGCGTGAACCGGCTGTCCCGGTTCACCCTCAACGCCAACTGGACGCTGAACACGTCCAGCCAGGTCAACGTCCTGGACGTGCCGGCCGACCGGGGCATCTGCTGCCACGTCGGCGGGGACATCGACTTCGACGCGGCCGGGAACCTGTACCTGTCGACCGGCGACGACAGCAACCCGTTCGACTCCGCCGGGTATGCGCCGATCGACGAGCGGACCAACCGTAACCCCGCGTACGACGCGCAGCGCAGCGCGGCCAACAGCAACGACCTGCGCGGCAAGATCCTGCGGATCAAGGTGAACGCGGACGGAAGTTACTCCGTCCCGGCCGGGAACATGTTCGCCCCGGGCACCGCGCGGACCCGTCCGGAGATCTACGCGATGGGGTTCCGTAACCCGTTCCGGATGAGCGTGGACAAGGCCACCGGGGTCGTCTACGTCGGCGACTACGGCCCGGACGCCGGTACCACCAGCACGCGCGGCCCCAGTGGGCAGGTCGAGTTCAACCGGGTGACCGGGCCGGGCAACTACGGCTGGCCGTACTGCACCGGCACCAACACCGCCACCGAGACGTACGCGAAGTGGGACTTCGCCGCCGGCACCGCAGGCGCCAAGTACAACTGCACCGGTGGGCCGACCAACAACTCGTTCCGCAACACCGGCCTGCCCACCCTGCCCGGGGCGCAACCGGCCTGGATCCGGTACGCCGGTGACGCCGGCAGCCCGCCGGAGTTCGGTGGCGGCTCCGAGTCGCCGATGGCCGGTCCGGTCTACCGCTACAGCGCGTCGAACCCGTCCACCACGAAGTTCCCGCAGTCCTTCGACGGCCAGTTCTTCGCCACCGAGCTGGGCCGGGGCTGGATCAAGCCCATCCACGTCAACGCCGACGGCTCCCGGGGCGCCATCGACGCGTCGTTCCCCTGGACCGGCAAGCAGGTCATGGACTCGGCGTTCGGCCCGGACGGCGCGCTGTACGTCCTCGACTACGGCACCGGCTACTTCAACGGTGACGCCAACTCGGCGCTGTACCGGTACGACTACGTCGCCGGTGGCAACCGCGCGCCGACCGCCGCCGCTGCCGCCGACAGGACCTCCGGGGCAGCTCCGCTGACGGTGAACTTCTCGTCGGCCGGGTCGTCGGACCCGGAGGGCGGAGCGTTGACGTACTCGTGGGCGTTCGGCGACGGCACCACCTCCACGGCGGCCAACCCCAGCAAGACGTTCACCGCCAACGGCACCTACAACGTCACCCTGACCGTCAGGGACCCGCAGGGCGCGACCGGTACCGCCGGCGTGCAGATCGGCGTCGGCAACACCGCCCCGACCGTCACCATCACCGGCCCGGCGAACGGCTCGCTCTTCTCCTACGGCGACACGGTGCCGTTCAGCATCACCGTCACCGACCCCGAGGACGGCACCATCGACTGCACCAAGGTCAGAATGACCTACGTGCTCGGCCACGACCAGCACGGTCACCAGATCACCTCGGTCAACGGCTGCTCCGGCTCGATCACCATCCCGGTCGACGGCGAGCACGACGACGCGGCGAACATCTTCGCGATCTTCGACGCCGAGTACACCGACGCCGGTGGGCTGACCACCCACAAGCAGCACACCCTCCAGCCGCGCAAGCGCCAGGCCGAACACCTCAAGACGTCCTCGGGGGTGACCCTCTACGACAAGGCCCCGGCCGAGGGCGGCCGGACCGTCGGCAGCATCGACAACGGCGACTGGATCGCGTTCGAGCCGTACCGGCTCGACAAGGCCACCTCGTTCAGCGCCCGGGTCTCCTCCAACGGCGTCGGCGGCACCCTCCAGGTACGGATGGGTTCGCCCACCGGCACCGTGCTGGGCCAGGCGACGGTCCCGGTCACCGGTGGCTGGGAGACCTTCACCACCGTCACCGGCACCATCTCCGGCGCGCCGGCCAGCACCGGCACGCTCTACCTCACCTTCGCCGGGGGCACCGGGGCACTGTTCGACCTCGACACGTTCACGTTCGTCACCGGCGGCACCACTCCCGGCACCGGGCCGGTCGTCGGGCTCGGCGGCAAGTGCCTGGACGTGCGCAACGCGGCGACCGACGACGGCACCCAGATCCAGATCTACACCTGCAACGGCACCGCCGCCCAGACCTGGTCGGTCACCCCGAACAGCACTGTGAAGGCACTGGGCAAATGCCTGGACATCTCCGGCGGAGGCTCCACCGACGGCACGAAGATCCAACTCTGGACCTGCAACGGCAGCGGCGCACAGAACTGGTCCGCCCAGGCCGACGGCACCCTCCGCAACCCACAGTCGAACAAATGCCTGGACGTGTCGAACAACAGCGCCACCGACGGCCAAGCCGTCCACCTGTGGACCTGCCTGGCCGCCGCCAACCAGAAGTGGACCCTGCCGTAACCCGCCTGCCGGGGCACCCACGGGGTGCCCCGGCACCACCCTCCACCCCGTTCGGGAGAGTGACATGCGCAGACTCCTTCGACCCGTCCTCGGCGCGGTGACCGCCGCTGCCGCAGTTCTTGCCGGCACGACGTCGGCGACTCCGGCCAGTGCGGCCGATGCTCCGTACGACGTGCTGGTCTTCTCCAAGACCGCCGGGTTCCGGCACGATTCGATCGCCGTCGGCACCCAGGCGATCCGGGAGCTCGGTGCGGCGAACGGCTTCTCCGTGACCGCGACCGAGGACGCGTCCCGGTTCACCACCGCGAATCTGGCCCAGTACGAGGCGGTGATCTTCCTCAACACCACCGGGGACGTCCTGGACGCCGCACAGCAGTCCGCCTTCGAGTCGTACGTCAACGGCGGCGGCGGGTACGTCGGCGTCCACTCCGCCGCCGACACCGAGTACGGCTGGTCGTACTACGGCAGCCTGGTGGGTGGCTACTTCGCCTCGCACCCGGCCATCCAGCAGGCGAACATCCGCATCGAGAACCGGGCGCACCCGGCCACCGGGCAGCTGCCGCAGACCTGGACCCGCACCGACGAGTGGTACAACTACCAGACCAACCCGCGCGCGGGCACCCGGGTCCTCGCCACCCTGGACGAGTCGTCGTACTCGGGCGGCTCGATGGGCGGTGACCATCCGATCTCCTGGTGCAAGACGGTCAGCTCCGGTCGGTCGTTCTACACCGGCCTGGGGCACACCCAGGGGTCGTACGCGGAGGCAGCGTTCCGCAGCCACCTGCTCGGCGGCATCCGCTACGCGGCCGGTCGGGCGAAGGCCGACTGCCGTCCGGAGACCGGCTACAGCAACCTCTACAACGGGTCCACCACCGGCTGGTCGCAGGCCGGTCCGGGCAGCTTCAGCAACTCCGACGCCACCCTCACCTCCGCCGGTGGCATGGGCCTGTACTGGTACAGCGCCAAGCAGTTCACCAACTACTCCCTCAAACTGGACTGGCGGATGCCCGGCGACGACAACTCGGGCGTCTTCATCGGCTTCCCACCGTCGACCGACCCCTGGTCGGCGGTGGACAACGGGTACGAGATCCAGATCGACGCCACCGACGCGGCCGACCGCACCACCGGTGCGGTCTACACCTTCCAGTCAGCCGACCTGGCCGCCCGGGACGCCGCCCTGAACCCGCCAGGAGAGTGGAACAGCTACGAGTTGCTGGTCGAGGGGGAACGTCTCCAGGTCTTCCTCAACGGGCGGAAGATCAACGACTTCACCAACACCGACCCGGCCCGCTCGCTCGCCGGCCACGTCGGGCTCCAGAACCACGGCACGGGCGACGACGTGTCGTTCCGCAACGTCCGGATCAAGGAGTTGGGCGGTACCCCGCCACCGGGCGGCACCACCACCGTGCAGGCCGAGGCGTTCAGCTCGGCCAACGGGGTCAGCGCGTTCACCAAGGCCGGGGCCAACGGCGGGCAGACCCTCGGCTACGTCGACCCGGGCGACTGGGCCGCGTACCCGGGTCTCGACCTGACCGGGGTCACCTCGTTGCGGGCCCGGGTGGTGTCCGGTGGATCGGGCGGCACCATCGGCATCCGGACCGGCTCGGCCACCGGCCCGCTGCTCGGCCAGGTGGCGGTGCCCAACACCGGAAGCTGGACCACGTACGCCGACGTCAGCACCGCCCTGGCCGGGGTGCCCACCGGTACGCAGACCGTGTACCTGACCTTCACCGGCTCCGGGACCGGCCTGTTCGACCTGGACGACTTCACCCTGGTGCGGGGCGGCGGCATCCCCGGTACCCCGGGCACCGGGCCGGTCGTCGGGCTCGGCGGCAAGTGCCTGGACGTGCGCAACGCGGCGACCGACGACGGCACCCAGATCCAGATCTACACCTGCAACGGCACCGCCGCCCAGACCTGGTCGGTCACCCCGAACAGCACTGTGAAGGCACTGGGCAAATGCCTGGACATCTCCGGCGGAGGCTCCACCGACGGCACGAAGATCCAACTCTGGACCTGCAACGGCAGCGGCGCACAGAACTGGTCCGCCCAGGCCGACGGCACCCTCCGCAACCCACAGTCGAACAAATGCCTGGACGTGTCGAACAACAGCGCCACCGACGGCCAAGCCGTCCACCTGTGGACCTGCCTGGCCGCCGCCAACCAGAAATGGACCCTGCCGTAACCCGGTAGGCAGGCAGTGCCCCCGCTGTCGGACCGGCAGCGGGGGCACGTCCGACCCAGGTCGTAACTGCCGTCCGGTCCGGTGCCCTTGTCGTGCAGCGTGACCACGAGGTCGTCCACCTCCGGCCCGGCGGACCGCAGCAGTCCGGCCCGGGACGGCAGCACGGCAGCCGCCACGCCTCCGTCCCCGGCCGCCCCCGCCGACCGCTCAGTGCCGGCGTTGCGGCAGGACGAGCAGCGTCACGGAGTTCGCCGGGTACGTCGCGCTGACGCCGCCCCGGGTCACCGGGAGATCCTCACCCCGGACGATCGAGGTGAGGTCGGCCGGTCCGTAGGTGAACCGCTGCGCCTTGTCCCTGCCGTGGAATCCGGCGAGTGCCATCCGTGACGTCAGATCCTGGCCCGTCTTGTTGACCACCATGACGGTGAGTGCCTTGTCGGACGAGCGTTGTGCGGCGTAGACCGCGAGCTGTCCCTGGTCGCTGCTGGCCGCCGACACGCTCACGTCCCCGAACCTGCTCCCGGCTCCGTCGTAGTTCCGGTACATCCGGAACGCGTACGCGCCGGGGTCGGTCGGTTTCGGTTCGCCCCAGATGGTGGCCAGGTCCAGACCCTCACGCCCGAAGATGCCGAGCACGTCGGCCTGCGCGAGTGCGCCGTTGATGTCGTCCAGCGCACCCCAGTTGTATTCGGTGATGGCGATCTTCGTGCCAGGGTAGTACTGCGCGACCCACGCCTTCATCTGGCGGATGAACTGCAATGGCGGCGCGTTCACCCCACCGGGACCGATCCACGACTCGTCCACGTACGTCGGATCCCACAACGACCGGGTGGACCGCAGCCGCAGCGCGTTGGCGTCCGGGTCCTTACCCCCGCTGATCTGCGGGTAGTAGTGCTGGTCGAAGTAGTCGAGGAAGCGCTTCCCACGGTGGGCGTCACTGAAGTCCTTCATGTTCTTCAGGTACCACTGGGACAGGTTGAGCCCGCCGTGCGCCGCCGCGTCCGCGCCCGGCGCGCATCCGTCCACACCCGACGCCACCCATTCGCAGTAACCCCAGCCGGACGGGCCGAGCACCGCCGCACGCGGGTCGGCGGCCTTGATGGCCGCAGCGGTCGCCGTGCCCTTGCCGCCCAGTTCGTCGTAGCCCACCGGGTCGGGATGCACGTCGCGGTGGGTGGAGCTCCACAGCACCGGCTCATTGTCGAGTTCGTAGATCGACACGCCGCCGCGTGCCGCCGGGCCGAACTGGTCCACGAGATGGGACACCATCTCGCCCGCGAACGACGCGCCGGCCGGGATCGAGGTGTCCGTGGGGACCGCCCCGGTCAGGTTCGTGTCGGCGTGCCGGCCGTTGCCGCAGTTGGGGTCCCACTGGTCGAACGAGTCCTGCTCCGGGAAGCGGGTGGCCGGGAAGCCGCAGGCGAACGGGTGCGACGAGGGCGAGTCCTTCGCCACCCAGCCGATCAAGGGCACGGCGACCACCTGTTTGGTCCCCTGGTCCCGGTTGCGCTGGACGAACGCCTCGACCGTGTTGTCGGGGCCGGCCACGATGTTCTCGAAGTACCAGTCGCTGCCCGTGTTGTAGGTGTGGTTCTTGAAGTTGTAGCGACTGCTCGCGTTACCGCCCCACCGGGCCACCGGTGTGCCGAGTTCGGCGACGAGCGCGGGGTCGCCGCCGTTCATGCCGTAGATGTCGGGACTGATCCGGTGCCGGGCGGCGGACACGTCCACAGCCAGGGTGAGCCCGTCGGCGGCGGCTGCCGCCGGACCGACGCCCGCCTGGGTGGTCAACAGCCCCACCACGAGAGATCCGGCCACCCCGATCACCGTGGCCGAACGTGGCTCGCGCCGTCGTTGCACCATCAGAAGACTCCCGCCGTCGATCGGCCCAGGACGGACCGAACCCGCCCACATATTATTCACCGTCAATGTCGAGTCAACTCGTCAACACTCAGGAATGCAAGGGCGTCGCCGTGGTGAGCGCCATTCACTGGCACCGCGCCGCGGTGCCGAACTGCCCGTGGAGTTTACGCAGACCCGGGTCGGGGACCACGTGCCGCCGATTTCCACTCGTTGAGCTGGCCGTTCCACATCGAAACGTCGGCGCGACGCCTCTCACCGGCGCTCGGGTTTGTCGCCCCGGATGTGACAGCCGTCGGGCGGCTGCAGCCCGGAGGGGCACCCGCCCGGCGGCGGGTGCCCCTCCGGGAAGGAACCCGTCCGGGGTGACTACCGGAAGGTGACGTCGCTCCTGTTGACCTTGCAGTTGGCGTCGTTCCAGCCCTCACCGAGGTAGCTGGGTTCGCTGCCCTTGGGCACACCCTTGTACTTGCCGCAGATGGTGGCCGAGCCGATCACGACCACGCGGGTGATCGTCGCGGTGTCGTTCCAGTTGCTGTTGATGCCGGCGAGCATGTCGATGTCGTCGACCAGGACGTTGTCGATACGCACATGGCGGGTGTACGAGGTGGTGCAGTTGCCGCAGCCGCGGTACAGCTTGCCGGACCCCTTCAGGTAGAAGCCGGAGATGTTGACCGTGCCGTTGCCGTTGTGCTGGAAGGTCTTGTCGCTGCCGCTACGCGCGCCACCACCGATGACGTACGAGGTACCGCCGTTGGTCTGCTTGAAGGTGGCGGCGTCCTCACCGATGTCGTTCCACCACACGTTGCGCAGGGTGCAGGTGCCTTCGCAGTGCACGCCGTCGCCGGCGGGCGAGCCGAGGATGACGTTCTGCAGCGTGCCACCGTTGGCGATCTTGAACATCGGGTCCTGCGACTCGCTCTGCCCACCGTCACCGATGCAGCAGTAGGTCTTCATCCCGCCGTCGAAGGTGCCGGAGACGTTGACCGTGCCGGAGATGCTGACCGAGCCGGCCGACGACGGCCACGCGCCGGTCGGCGTGCCCGGGTTGCTGGTCGGGCTGGACGTGGGGCCGCTGGTGGGACCGGTGGTCGGGGTCGGACCGCCGCTGGAGTACGTCTCGAACTCGGCGATCCGCGGAGTGCCGGACGCGCTGGTGATGACGAAGGAGACCTTCTTCAGCGACGTGGAGGAGAAGTTGACGGTGCTCGGCGCGCTGCTGCCGCTGGCCAGGACGGAGCCCGTGTCGTTGTTCTTGAGCTGCCAGCCGCTGATCGAGCCGCCGCCCGAGGCCTGCACGATGACGGCCGAGGACACCGTGGTGGCGCTGCCCCACTTGACCGAGACCGTGCCGGTCGAGCCGCTCGGCGACCAGTAGGTGCTGGCGTTGCCGTCGATGACGTTGCCGTAGCTGGTACCGCTGGCCTTGCTGGAGCCGTCGGCGCCGGCGCCGAGGCTCAGGTTCGTGGCGGCGGAGGCGCTGGGCATCTGCAGCGCGAGCGCGATGACGGCACCGGCGACCACGGTGGCACCGCCGGCCAGCCACCGCGAGGCGACTTTGCGTCTCATCTGATTTCACCCTTTCGAGCATGAGCACCTTGTACGGGAAAGCGCTTTCCATCGACCATAGAGGCTGGTCGATGATGAGGCAAGGGTCACACCATCTTCGTCTATTTTGTCCTTTAAGAACTGGTAGGGCGTGTCGGTGCTGCTGCACGGCGGAGCGGTGGGCACACCCGCAGGCACCGCACCGGTCAGGCCGCCCGGCTGAGTGCGGTGGACCTGCCGGACACCCCGGGGTCGCCGGTGGGGGCGGGGCCCGGGCCACCCGCTTCGACAGGCAGGCCGCCCACTGTTCCGGGACCTCGTCCGGTGTGTCCTGGAGTGACTGCTGGACCGTCGCCATCCCGGAGAGCCGGACGGCGACCTCGCCGAGGTGTTCGATCCGTCTGCCGAATCCTCCGCCAGCGCGCGTCTGCGTCCGGCCCGTGGAAAGCGCGGCAGCCTGTGGCCAACTCCCTGATCAGAGAGTCGCGTGGTAGGTATCCCCCGACCGCACCGCGCGATTCGAGAGCGGCTGCGGCGGGCCACCCCGCAGCGAGGAGTACGAACGGTTCCAGGCGCGAGTGCCGCCCGCCCCCGGGAGCGACCGGCGAGGTGGGTGAGGCGCACTTCATACAGAGGTTGAAGGGACAGGTTGAGTGAGGCGCTCATGCGGTGTGGTGATTAGCTACCGTCGCTGTATGAGCGGTGAGCCGTCGGTTCGGGTGGGGTTGCGGGTCGGTGACGTGACTGCGGCGACGACGTTGTATCGGAGCTTCGGTTTTGTCCCGGTGGGCACGGTGCCTGGCGCGGATGGTGGTGTCGTGATGGCAATCCTCCGCAGGGGTCCGGTGCAGTTGCTGGTCGACGCGTTGGTAGGCATCCCGTTCCCGGACAGCGTGCGGGAACGTCGGACGAAGGCCGGTCCGCGTGGGCTTGGCGTTGTCATCGGGCTCGAAGTTGAAGACATCGACGAGGCGGCCCTACGGTGCCGGGCTGCTGGCTGCGTCATCAGTGCCGGTCCGATGGACGCACCGTGGGGGGAAAGGTACGTCGAGTTTGAGGACCCGTACGGGTATGCGTGGAAGTTCTTCCGGTTGACCGACTCCTCGGACGACGGCTTGCGCGCTGTCCACGATGCGTGGTTTGGGCAGGCGGATTAACGCCGCCGAAAGGGAAGCAGACACACCCATCACCGTGTACGGGTCACCCGGCGCAGGCTTGGTGGACATCGCCGCCGACATTGCACGAGTGACCCCAGCCCAAGCCCGGACCGCGGTCCGTGAATACGTCGCCGCCGGCCAGCGCCCCACCACATCGAACGAACCTGGCCATTCGAGATCCGGAGCGATTTCGTAATATCGCGAATTCCTGGTTCTCGGCCGATCGGGCGCGGTCGCCGCATTGCACCCGCACGGGAGGGTGTCGAAATCTCTATGCGGTCCCGGGGAAGAGTGGCGGCGAAAAGGGCGCGGCCACCGCGCGACAACGATGGTTGTCGCGCGATGACCGCGGGGACGGGTGCGGATCAGGCCGCGATGGTTTGCAGGTAGGCGGTCCCTCCACAGGACAGCGTGCTGAGGTTCTTGAACCACATCGCGAGCTGGCGCTGAGATGATCCGTCACTGTTGATGCGCTGGATGTAGACCACGCGGGTGACCTCGAACTGGCAGTAGGTGGGGAAGCTGCCCTGGGGTGACGGGCCGATCACGTAGGCCGAGGTGACGGGATTCGCGTTGTTCCAGGTCGTGGACCAGGTGCCACCGGGGCCCACTGTTGCCATGGAGAACTGCGAACCGATGGTGGTGGAGCCGAGCCGGATGTCGGCCTGGCAGGTGATTGTCCCCACGTTCTTCACCTCCACCCAGATCTGCCGGAGCGAACTGCCCGGCTGCACGGTCCAGACGCGTGTCACCTGGAACTGGCAGGCTGCCGAACTCGTGGCGCCGCTCGGGTTGAGAGCGGCCACCCAGATGGTGTTCCAGGGGACGTTCCAGAGGCTTGTCTGGGTGCCACCCGGGCTGACGCCGCCGGTCGAGGCAAGGACCGAACTGGTCACCGCCGTGAGTTGCACCGTCGCACCACAGGCGATCGAACCGACATTCTTGAGGGTGAACTGGTACTGCCGCTCCCCACTGGGCAGTTGAACATACCGGCTGTTGATCGTCTCGAACTGGCACGTGGCCGAGGTGGTGGCGCCGGCCGGGTTGTAGCCGACCACATAGGCGGCGTCGGCTGGGGCGTTGGTCCAGGTCCAGCCCTGTGTGCCGCCGGCCGAGAGGGTGCCGGTGAACCACGTCGCGGCGATGCCGATCCCGCCCTTCGCGGCATGGCTCAGTCCGCCCGACGCCGCTGCGGCGGCCCGTGCGTCGCGCAGTGACGACTGCGATGGGTGCGACGACTCGTCGGCCTGCGCGACCCCGACCGACGCGACGACCATGCTGAGCGTCGTCACCGCGAGGAGAGCCGCGCGGATTCTTCGTCTCATTGAAGCTCCTTTACCCAGGTTCCCGGGCCATCCGCCCGGCTCCATCAGGCTGCGTTGCCCGGCTTGCCATCGGCTAGCCATCCGATAGCCGCCCTGGCGGCGACACATAGAATCAAGTTCGATACATCGATGTGGGGGCCGGATGACATGGCGCTTACTCGGCCCGGTTGAGGCCGTGGTGCGGGGCGAGCGAGTGCCGCTGGGGCGACCCCAACAACGCGCTGTGCTGGCGTATCTGTTGCTCAATGCCAACGTGGTGGTGTCGGCGGAGCAGTTGACCGAGGCGCTGTGGGGCGGAGCTCTCCCCACCCGCGCACGAGCACAGGTCCAGGTCTGCGTCTCCCGGTTGCGACAACTGACCCGTGCGGCCGGTATGCCCGAAACAATCTACTCGGATTCTGGGGGATATCGCCTTGAGTTGACCGGCGACGACCTGGATGTGGTGGTCTTCTCCGGACTGACCGAAGCTGCGCGTCGGTACGCCGACTCCGGCGAGCACGAGCGGGCCACCACCCTGTTGCGGCAGGCGTTGGCGTTGTGGCGTGGCCCGGCACTCGCGGGCGCGTCCGCCGCGTTCGTACCGGCGGCCGCCGCTAGCCTGCACGACAAGCGGCTTGCCGCGTCCGAGGACCTGTTCGACGCCGAGTTCGCGCTCGGTCGGCACGCCGCCGTGGTGGCGCCGTTGCGCGAGTTGGTCACCGGGAACCCGTGGCACGAGGGTCTCGCCGTGCGGCTGATGACGGCGCTGGCCGGATCGGGGCACCAGGCCGAGGCGCTGCGGGTGTTCGAGCGGATCCGCCGCCTACTCGCCGACGAGCTGGGCATCGGGCCGGGAGCGCGGCTCGCGGAGGCCCACGTCCGGGTGCTGCGGCAACAGTTTCCGCCGAACAGGCCCGCGCCACCGGTCCGGGAACCCGGATCTGCTCTGCGTCCCGCCCAACTGCCCGCCGGCCTGTCCACCTTCACCGGCCGTGGCAACGCACTCGCCGCGATGGACACGATGCTGAGCCAGGCTCGGGAAAGCGGCGCCCTGGCGGTCGTCGCGATCATCGGGACGGCCGGGGTGGGCAAGACGGCGCTGGCGATCCGGTGGGCGCACCGGGTACGGCCGCTCTTCGACGATGGTCAGCTCTTCCTGGACCTGCGCGGTTACTCGCCCGGAGCGGCGATAGCCCCGCTGGACGCGTTGTCGCGCTGCCTTCGCGCGCTCGGTGTGCCGCCCGCACGGGTGCCAGACGACGTCGACGAGGCAACGGATCTCTACCGCAGCGTGCTCGCCGACCGGCGGGTGCTGATCCTGCTCGACAACGCCCGCGACACCGCGCACGTCCGGCCGCTGTTGCCCGGCGGCGCCGGCTGCCTGGTGATCGTGACCAGCCGTGACCGCCTCGGTGGGCTGGCCGCTCGGCACGACGCGCAACGGCTGTCGTTGGACGTGCTCGCGCCGCAGGAGGCCACCGAGTTGTTGACCCGCGTCATCGGCGCGGAACGGGTCGCCGAGCAGCGGGACGCTCTCGCGGAACTGGCCCATGACTGCGCACATCTGCCGCTGGCCCTGCGTATCGCCGCAGCGGACCTGCACGGCCGCCCACACGAGATGGTCAGTGGGTACCTGGCGCGGCTTCGCGCGGGCGACCCGCTGACCGTGCTGACCGTCCGTGACGACGAACAGATTGCGGTGCGTTCGGCGTTCGCCGCTTCGTACCAGACTCTGCCACCGCGACTCCAGCGGCTTTTCCGGCTGTTCGGCCTGGTGCCCGGCTGCGACGTGACAGCGGAGTCGGCCGCCGCGATGCTGCGATGCGGAGCCGGCGAGGCGGCGGACATGCTCTCTCGTATCGCCGATGCGCACCTGGCGCAGGAGCGGACGCCGGGTCATTACGGCACACACGACCTGCTCGGCCGGTACGTGACCGAGCTGGCGAAGATCGAGGACAATCGGGAAAGCCTGGGTGACCTGCTGTCCTGGTACCTCTTCAGCGTGTACGCCGCAGCCGACCGACTGTATCCACAAGTGTTACGCGTGCCCACGCAGCTACCCGCGCCCGCTGGGCCACCGATGCGATTCGCCACCCATGTCGACGCTCTCGCCTGGCTCGACGCGCACCGGCACAACCTCGTCGCCGTTACACGCCATGCGGCGCACCAGGAACTGCACACCGTCGCCTGGTCGCTGGCGGACGCGCTGCGCGGATACCTGTGGCTGGGAATGCACACCACGGAATGGTCCGAGGTCGCGAGGATCGGTCTTTCCGCGGCCCGGGCCGACCGACACGAGCAGGCCGAGGCGGCGGCCCGGCTGAGTCTCGCCGCCCTGCACTGGCGGCTGGAACGGTTCCCCGAGGCGATCGACGACTATCAGCTGGCGCTGGTCTCCGCGAACCGTTCAGGATGGCGCGATGGCGAAGCAGCCGCGCTGGGCAACCTGGGCCCGGTCTTTCGCATGACCGGCCAGCCGGGTGAAGCCCTGCGGGTCATGGAGCAGGCGTTGGAGTTCAACAGGCGCAACGGCCGGACCGCGGGCGTCGCCGTCAACCACAACAATCTCGGTTTGGTCTGCGCCGACCTCGGACGGCTCCGCGAAGCCGCGGACCATCATCACGCGGCGCTCACCCTGGCACACCAGGGCGGGGCAGCCTCCAGTCGGGCACTCATCCTGAGTAACCTGGGCGTCGTCCACCACCTACTCGGCCGGTCCGACGATGCACTACGGACGCTGACCGAGGCACTGGAACTACATGAGCAGATGGGCAGCCGGGGCCGTGCCACAACCCTGTGTGCGCTGGCTCGGGTCCACTGCGATCGTGGCGACGGTCCGCACGCGGCCAGCCTCGCCCGGCAGGCGCTCGACATGGCGCGTACCCCGGGCGAGCCCCGGGTCGAAGCGCTCGCTCTCCACATCCTGGGCATCGTCGAGGGGAGAACCGGAATCCTGTTGGATGCCTTGAGAACTGCGCGCACCACTGCGGATCGTTATATCGAGGCCGATATCACCGTCAGCCTCGCCGAAATCGACGAGCCTGCGGCACCTTCCTGGTGCCATGCGGCGCTGTCCATCACGCGGCAGTGCGGCTATCTGCTGCTCGAAGGCCGGACGCTCGCCGCCCGCGCCGCAGCCGAGTACTCGGCTGGTGACGTGACCGCCGCCTGGCGCAGCGCGCGGCTGGCGGCACAGTCGCACGCCCTGACCGGCCACCAGCCGGGCACGGAGCGAATCGAAAAGCTACTCGCCCTTCTCGCGTCGGAGTCCTTGCCCGGATAGCGGTCCGGCTGCCGCCATCGCGGCGCGTACGACGGACCACCGGGCCGGGTCGAGGGCGAGCTCGGCTGCGGTCTCGCCGGGTGAGGGGTAACGGGTGTCGGGATCTTTGTCCCACGACCAGGGTGCCGTCGAGCCGTGGCCGACGATCAGGAGATGACCGCCGGGGCGCAGTGCGTGCGCCGCGGTACGCAGTGCTCGCGCGCGATCCAGCGCGAAGGGGGTGTGCAGGTACTGCGCCTGCGCGCACTACGCCAGGCCCGGAACATCTCACTGGCCGCCCTGGCGGCAGAGACCGGCCTGACCGCAAGCACGCTGTCGCGTCTAGAGAACGGGAAACTGCGCCCGACACTGGAGCAACTGCTGCCGCTGGCGTGGGCGCACGACGTCCCGCTCGACGAACTGGTCGCGGCCCCGCCCACCGGCGATCCACGTATCCACCTACGGCCGGTACGGCGATCCGGCTTCACCGTCGTGCCGCTGACCAGACGTCCCGGAGGCATCCAGGCCTACAAAGTGATCTATCCGCCGGCTGGGAAGTCGGCTACGACGACTTTGCAGACCCACGAGGGGTACGAATGGTTCTACGTACTCAACGGATACGTCAGGCTCGTCCTCGGTGACCAGGAATACCAGCTGGGCCCCGGCGAAGCCGCAGAGTTCGACACCCGTATCCCGCACCAGATCGGCAGCGCCGGCGCTCAGGCCGCGGAGCTGCTCACGCTCTTCGGCGCCCAGGGCGAACGCGCCCACCTGTCGCCCTCCCCGACATCGCCCACCTGAACGACCCGGCTCTGGGGCAGACACTTCACCCGAGCCGGGTCGAGGGTGGACGCGTTGCCGGCCAAGGCTGGCCATCCCCATCTCGTTGAACCGGTGGACGACCTGCCGGACCGTGTCCTCGTCGGCCTGCACGAGACGGGCGATGGACGGCACAGTGTTCCCGCCGGCCGAGGCGAGCACGACCATCGCCCGCCTCGGCCGGATCGGTGAGCCGGTTCCCCGGCGGGTGACTCTGAGCAGCTGCTGACCTTCTTGATCACCGAGCCGCCGCACGCGTACAAGATCCGCCACCGTCACAGCCTGACCGACACGACGCCGCCCGACCGACACGCCGGACGGCGGGTCAACCACCACCGTGAACGTTTCTGGTCACGGCACAGCCGCACCCGGCCAGGGGCTTCGGGTCAGGTCCGCTTGCGGCTCGCGATCTCGTCAGCGAGTTGCTGCACACGGGCCGGGTCCGCGTCCCGGGCAAGGGCGACGTAGTGGTCCATGACGGCCGGCCGGTAGCGCACGGGCAACGTCTGTCCCGGGGCGAGTCGGGTGAGCTCGGTGATCGTGAGGTCTTCGTCTGCGACACCGCGGAACGAGATGCCGTCGGCGGTCTCCACGTCGAACATCAGGACCACGCGAGGGTTGCTGTTCACCTCCCGCCAGTCGACGAGAACACCGAGCGCAAGCGCCCCCGTACGCAGTTCCGCATTGCGCTTCCGTGCATCGCCGCTCAGGAGCGGGTTCGGGGCGACGCCGGGGAAGTCGGGCCCGACGCCGAGCGACTCCCGACTCAGGTCGGGCCTGAGCTGCCCCATCATATCGTCGAGCTTCTTCTTCCAACCGAACACCCTGACCCGCTCCCCCACACCGGTGCCGGAATCTCAGCCTGACGCTTCGCCACCACCGCGATCATACGTCGCCGACCAATCCCTTCCGGCCCGAGCGTCCCGCCGGTTTCAGGAGCATCCCCTCGAACGACGACCACTGGGCATCCGAGAGCAACTGAAAAACGACGGGGCCAGAGTTCAAGCCAGAACACTGAACCTCTGTCAGACACGCCCTGGGCGTCGAACACTCCCGTGCACAGGCCCGCATCCACGATGTCCCCGGTCGGGGAAAACTCCGTCCTCGGCTGTCGGCGCATGAGTCAGGAGTGGTAAACGCCAAGCGCAGGCGGGTAAGCACGTCTCTCGGCCACCCACGTCGGTCTGGTGGTGGGCTGGTACGGCGCAATCGTTCTCTGCCTCGCGCCAGTCGGCGGAATCCTGATCGACCGCCTCGGCTCCCGCCGGTCCCTGATTGTCTTCTACCTGGTGGAAGCCACCGTCGTCGGCTCGCTGGCATTCGTCGACTCGTTTGTTTCCACACTGCTGGCCGTCTCGGGGATCGCGCTGGGCAGTTCGGCGATCCGGGCGGGGCAGGCCACCCTCCTCACCTCACTCACGGACGGCGGGCAAAGGCAGCGCGTCTTCGGCCTGGAATTCGCGTTGCTCAATCTCGGTCTCGGTCTGGGCGGGCTCATCGCCGGGATGATCGTCGACACTTCCCGGCTTGTCACCTTTCAGGCCGTCTATCTCCTGGCCACGCTGACGTAAACGGCTCCGATGTTGATCCTGATCAGTCACCGGCGGTGGGACGCCGGGTCGTCGCCGGGCCACGCCCAGGGACGACGCACACCCGCCCGGCAGGCTATCTCGCCGTCCTGCGGGACCGGACCGGTGATCAGCCCGATCCGCCGGTGGCCGAGCGCCACCAGGTGCGCCACGGCCAGCATCTCGACGTACTCGTCCTGGGTGATTTCGCCTGCGGTCTGGGTGCAGGGCACTGGGGTGAACCTGCTCTGCGCCAGGTTCGACTCGATGACCTGCGTGAAGGCGGGGAAGATCGGGTTCTTGGGCTCCGGCACCACCAGGCCGACGTGGCCGGCGCTGCGCTTGCGTAGCCGGGCGGGGCGCTCGTAGCCGAGTACGTCGAGGGCGGTCAGGACGGCCCCTCGGGTCTCCGTGGCCACGCCGGGGCGGTCGTTGAGCACCCGCGACACCGTGGCCTCGCCGACTTCGGCCTGCAGGGCGATGTCGGACAGGCGAGCGCGCATGGCGGTCGACTCCTCCGTTGACAGTATCGTTCGCGACGCCATACGTTTAACATGTTGGTTAAGTGAGAGGGCTTTCCATGGTAGCCACCGATCAGCTCAGCGCGGTGTTCTCGGCGCTCGCCGATCCCACCCGACGGGCGATCATCGCCGAGTTGGCCGCACGCGACGCCACGGTCACCGAGCTCACCGCTCCTCTGTCGATCTCGATGCCGGCGGTGTCCCGGCACCTGAAGGTCCTTGAGCGCGCCGCGCTCATCTCGCGGTCGCGGTCGGGTAAGTGGCGCGCGAGCCACCTCGAGGCTGCCCCGCTGCGCGAGGCGGCCGACTGGATCGAGCGCTACCGGCGTTTGTGGGACTCGTCCCTCACCCGCCTCGACGCCCACCTCGCTGCTGTGCAGGCCGCTGAGCGGGCGACGGACCGGACGGCCGACGACCATAAGGAGATGGAATGAGAACGACGACACCGCAGCTGGCGATCTCGCGTGTGTTCGACGCGCCGCGGAAGCTCGTCTACCGCGCCTTCACCGATCCCGAGCACCTGGCGGCGTGGTGGGGCCCGATCGGGAACTCACTGCCGCGCGACGAGATCGAGTTCGACGTGCGCCCCGGCGGCTTTCAACGGTGGACCGAGGTCAACGCCTCCAACCCCGGCCTTCGCGTCCACGTCCACGTCGACCTCACCGACGTCGTCGACGGCGAGTTGATCGACGGGATCATGCGCGTCAGCGGGCGGCTGCAGGAGGGCGTCGAGCCGTTCGAGACGAGACTGCGGATCGAGTTCCACGACGAGGCGGACGGTCGGACGCGACTCGCGATCCGCCAGTGGCTCCCCGAACATCTGGCGCGGCCGAGCGAGGAGGGCTGGCGTCAAGCGTTCACCAAGCTGGACGCCGACCTGCTGAATGTGCAGCCGATCCCTGAGAGGTAGAGGTATGGCAAAGCTGATCTACATGAACAACATGTCGCTCGATGGCTACATGGAGGACGAACGTGGCGCCTTCGCCTGGTTCCCCATCGACGACGAAGTGTTCGCGTTCCAAACCGAACTCGTACGGCCTGTAGGCACGTTTCTCTACGGGCGGCGCCTGTACGAGGCGATGGCTGTCTGGGAGACCGACCCCGCTCTGGCGGCGAAGTCGGACCTCATGGCCGGCTTCGCCAGCGCCTGGCAGGCGGCGAGCAAAATCGTCTACTCCACCACCCTCACCGCGGTGTCGACTGCCGACACCCGAATCGAACGCCGTTTCGACCCGTCCGCCGTCCGCGGACTGAAGGCCGCAGCCAGCAGCGACCTGATGGTCGGAGGCGCCAACCTCGCGGCACAGGCCTTCGATGCCGGGCTGATCGACGAGTGCGAACTGTTCATCCTGCCCATCGTCGTCGGTGGGGGTAAACCAGGGCTGCCGACCGGCATGCGCGCCGAGCTTGAGCTCCTCGAGGAGCGCCGGTTCCGAAACGGCGTCGTACACCTCCGCTACCGCCCCCTCGGACAGTGAACGACAAGCCCTTCCGGTCGTCGGGGTCTGCTGCACCGGTAGGTGACAGTTGCAGTCACGCGGCCTGACTGGCCGGTGGGGTCATGATGATCTCGTACTCGATAGGGGTCAACCGGGACAGGGATCGTCGGCGTCGTCGGCGTCGTCGGCGGTGGTGGTAGGCCCGTTCGATCCAGGTCACGATCGCGGTCCTGAGTTACTGGCCGGGCAGGCGGCGAAGAGGGTCGACCCGGCGGTCGTGAAGGTGCCGACGCTGCCGGAGTACCAGGTGATGCCCCAGGTCGTCGTGCCGGTGCTGCCCTCGCAGTAGAACTGCGAGGCACCGGACTCGCAGGAGGGTGCCGGGGCGGCGGCGAGGGCCGGGGTAGCAGCGGCGGCGAGGCTCAGCCGCGACGCCCTGGGCCTGGCTCACGTACGGTTAGCGAGCGGACCAGGCTGGCGTCTGTCCGGATCGGTGGCTCGTGTCCCACCGCGATCGGATCGTGGCCGACTCGGGCGTACGAACCGCACCCCCGAGTCGGCGCAACGATCGGCAGCCCGTTACCGCCGGTCGGGCTTGACATCCACCTCTGTTCTCTGTCAGGCGGGCACGAACTGCCACTGCTGGTTGGTGCCGCCGTTGGCGGTCCACTGCACGACCTGCGCTCCGTCACTGGTCGAGGCGCCGGAGACGTCGGCTGCCAGTCCGCTGCTGCGGCTGACGATGGTGTAGTAGCCGTCACCGGTGGGCCGCAGGTACCACATCTGGTTGGTGCCGCCGTTCGCCGACCACTGCTGCAGTTGCAGGCCCTGCGTGCTGCTGCCACCGTTGACGTCGAGCATCTTTCCGGAGGTGGTGTAGCGCAGCGTGTAGGCGTCCTGTGTGGTGCTGATCGTCCAGGTGGGGGTGCCGCTCTGCTGGACGGTCTTGGCGCCGTCGGCGGTGGAGTTACCGACGATGGCCAGGGGTTTGCCGCTGTTGCGGTTGACGATGCGGTAGGTGCCCGGTGCGGGCCCGGTCCCGCTGCCTCCGGCGAGGTTGAAGTACTCCACCGCGTCGGTGAAGACGGGGCTACCGGACTTCGTGGTCGACAGCTGCAGGTACACGCGGCTGCCGGTGGCGGGGGTGGTGAAGGACACCGGCTGGGTGACCCGCGAGCCGAGCGGGACGGTCAGGGTCGTGCTGCCGGACGCGACGACCGCGCCGGTCGGGCTGTCGAGCCGGGCGGTCCAGGTGAAGCCCACCGAGGTGTCGGCGAAGTCGTCGTTGAACACGGTGATGTTGCGGGTGACCGTGGCGTTGCGGGCGTAGCTGGGCACCGCCTGCGGCAGCGGGAAGGTGCCGTTCGAGTCCGAATTGCCGGAGGCCGACCAGAAGGGGAGGTCGACCGCGGCCACCGGGTTGAACGCCGCCTGCACACGCTGGATCTGCGGGTTGCTCCACGGGTCGGGCAGGTTGTCCACGCCATAGATGGGGTGACCACCCTCCTCCGGGGTGAAGTCGGTGCTCCGCACGCCGGGCACCACGCTGGCCCAGGCGGACAGCAGCGTGTACGGACGCAGGTCGGTGGCGCCCTTGCCGCGCTTGGCCAGGGTTGCCGTGGCGAACCACTCGAAGCCCTGCTTGTTGTTGCAGGCGGGCCAGATGTACTCGCCCTCGCCGTCGGGCCGCCCGTTCACGGTGATCAGGCCCTCCCCGTACCTGCCGAAGCCGTCGACGTAGTGCGGGATCACCGCGAAGTTGGCGTACGTCATCCCGGGATACAGGCTGACATTCCCGCCGACACCCACCTCGGCGATGATCGGCCGGGTTCCGTCGGCGCCGTTCATCGCCGCGTACAGCTCCTTCTCGAACTGTTCGGAATCCTGGCCGCTCTGGTTCGGCTCGTTGTTCTGACTCCAGCGGATGATCGCGGGGTGGTTGCGGTCGCGCAGGACCAGCGCACGGGCGTGGTTGACCATGTTGTCGTGCCCGACGGGCTCCTTCCACTCCTGCGAGGATTGGGAGCCGCGAATCGCGACCTCGTCGATGATCATCAGGCCCATCTCGTCGGCGACATCCAACATGTACGGGCTTCCGGGCTCCTGGTGGATGCGCACCACGTTGTAGTTCAGCCGCTGGTAGTTGTCCACCGCCTGCGGCCAGCCGCCGTTGCCGGACGACGGGGGCAGGAAGCCGGGCAGGGTGTGGTACGCGTCGCCCTTGCCGCCGTTGTTGATCCGGTCATAGTCGGCACCCTGGAGGTTGTCGCCGCGGAAGTTCACGCGCACGCCGTTGAGGTAGTAGTAGTCACCGTTCTGGGTGGCCTCCCGGAACCCGAACCGGTACTCGGCGTCGCTCGTCCGGCCGTCGTCGGTGACGGCATGCACCGTCAGCCCGTGCAGCTGCGCCCGGTACCCCGACCGGTACGGCACGTTGGGCCACCAGTACGAGGTGCTGTCGAGGTTCCACGCGACCGGCCCGACGGTCACGGTCGCGGTCGAGCGGGCCGCCACGGTGACCGTACGGCTGGGCAGTTCCGGGTAGCTGAAAGCCGTTCCGTTCTTGGACGCCAGCGACCCGGTCAGCGTCACCGACCGGGAACTGCCCGACGTGTTCCGCACCGTCACGTCGTAGGTCAGCGTCTTGTTCGCCACCGACGTACGCACGAACGTGTCGCTGACGTACACGGCCGGGTACACCCGAAGGAACGCGGACCCGAAGATCCCCTGGGGGACCGCCTCGGACCACGTGGCGGCGTCGGGCACCAGGTACCGGCCGTTGGATGCCTTCAACGCGCCGCGGCCCTTCACGTTCACCGTGATCGTGTGGGTGGTGCCGGGCGCCGCGTAGGCGCTGATGTCGAAGTTCGACGGGGTGAACGCCGTCGTCTGGGTGGCGACCACCCGGCCGTCGACCGACAAGGTCGCCTGGTGGTTGACGGCGCCGAACTCGATCCAGGCCGACTGCGGCTGCCCCGAGTCCGGCACGGTGATGCTGCGCGAGTACACCGCCTCGTTCACGGTGGTGAAGCCCTGTTTGTACCAGCCGCCACCGGGCACCGCGATCGTGGTCGCCGCCCGACCCGCGGGCGTGAAGCCCCAGGTCCCGCTCAGGTCGACCGAGGCGATCGCGGCGTTCCCGGCCGCCACACCGTCAGCACCGGCGGCCGCCACGGCCCCCGGCGCGCCCGGCGCGGCCAGGGCAGGCCGGGGGTTCGCCAGGGGCAGGCCGCCCAGCGTCAGGGTCAGGCCGAGCGCCACGGTCGCGGCAAGCCCCCTGGCCGACGCCGACAATCGGCCACCCCAGTGGACGTTCTTACGTTGCACGGTAACCTCCTGTGACTCATCCGCCCGCTACGCAACACCGGTTCAGGGCGCAGCCTTCAAGGCCGACACTCGAACCGATTCGACAAATCTGCCGGCGTCGCCGACCACCCGGGAGGGATGGCTGCAGCCCGGATACATAGATATGTATTAATGCGTGTAGCGGGCGTGAAGTCAAGGTTTCAAGACGGTTACTTCCTGCTCCTGACGCCATGCAGGTGTCGACCGGCCGCCGGTGAGTGCGACCCTTCCGGAGTGCCAGGGCATCGCGCTCAGGGCATTCCGTGTCGCCGGCCCACCGACGCTGCACCGGTCGGGCAGCGAACCGATTCGCCGCTACGGCGCCCGGCCTCGTGGGCACGTCGAAGGCATGGACAGCGCTGCGGTCCTCGGCGAAGTCGGCGGGCGGCCCGGCCTGACTTGTTCGGTTCGAAAGTGGGGTTAGGGTGTGGCGAGGAACGCGCTTCGCCAGCCTCAGGGGCGGGTTGCGAGACCTTGATGGCGATTGTCTGATTGCGTAGACATGACAGCGCAATCATACAGGACTATGGCCGGCGACGGGAGGTGCCGTGACGCGACTGGCGAGGCCTGGTGGAAGCCCCCCGACGCCGCGCAGCGTGGACGTCGCGCGGCTGGCCGGCGTCTCCCAGAAGACGGTGTCCAGGGTCCTCAACGACGAGCCGTATGTCTCGGCCGACGTACGCCGGCGGGTCCTGGACGCCGCCGAGGAGCTCGGCTACCGGCGCAACCAGGCGGCCCGGGCGCTGGCCTCCGGGCGGACCCGGTCGATCGGCGTGGTGACGCTCGGCAGCGCCTTGTACGGGCCGGCGTCGTGGCTCATCGGCATCGAGCGCGCGGTCCGGAAGGTGGGCTACACGCTGCGGGTGGCCACCACGATCGAGGGCGACCCGGGCGGCATCGCAAGCGCCCTGGCGTCGCTGCTGGACCAGGGCGTGGACGGCGTCGTCATCTCCGAGCCGATCGACGAGGGCGTCGGCGTCATCAGCGTGGACGTGCCGGTCCTGGTCCTCGGCGCGCCGCCCACCTTCACCGCGCCGCAGGTGGTGACCGCCAGGGTCGGCGCGGGCCGGCTCGCGCGGGCCGCGACCGAGCACCTGCTGGAGTTGGGGCACGCGACCGTCCATCACCTGGCCGGTCCGCAGCGGTGGTATTCGGCACAGGACCGTCTCGCCGGCTGGCGCGAGGCGCTGCGAGCCCACGGCGCGGACGAGCCGCCGGTCGTCGAGGGCGACTGGTCGGCCGCGTCCGGCTACGCGGCGGGCCGGGAACTGGCCGGCGACGGCACCGTGACCGCGGTGTTCGCCGCAAACGACGACATGGCGATCGGTCTCATCCGCGCGCAGCTCGAGGCCGGGCGCCGGGTGCCCGAGGACGTCAGCGTCGTCGGGTTCGACGACATCCCGGTCGCCGCCTACGTCACTCCCCCGCTCACCACCCTGCGGCAGCCGTTCGACCAGGTCGCGCGGCAGGGCCTCGCGCTGCTGGTACAGGTCATCGAGAAGCCGGACGTCGAGCTTCCACCGGCGGCCGACCAACCGGTCGAGCTCGTCGTCCGCGCCTCGACGGCGCCACCACCGCCCCGGCCGATCCCGGGACGTGGCCGCCGAGCGATCCCCCATGCCCACGGTGGCCCGCACGGTCAGCCCGCCGGGGGCGAAGTCCCCTCCACCCAGCCCTGATCAGGGTCGATCTGTCCCCCTAAGGCGGCACGTCAGCCGAGGCCCGCACCGGCCGTCGCTGACGAGCGGCGGTGGCACCCGCGCGGACGCGCACCTCTCTCGATACCCCCTGTCCCCGGCGCGCCGGTCCCCCTGCCCTTTGGGTGGCAGTTCAGCATGGCCACATCGTCCCCACAGTTCCCGGTAAGCCACCGAACCTTGCTCGCCGCGGCCGGAGCGGTGTCGTTGAGTGCCGCGCTGGCCGCGTGCGGCGGCGACGGGAAGGGCGGCGCGGCACCTCAGCCGTCGCGGCGGTGAGCCAGACCGACATCGACAAGGCGATGTCGGCCGCGACCGGGCTGACGTTCTGGGCCCGGGTTCCGGACATCGCGCAAGAGGTGGCGCTGTTCGAGCAGAAGTACCCGGCCGTCAAGGTCAAGGTGGTCAACGGTCATCGCGGTCAGCTCCTCGTCGCGGATCGATCGGGTGCTGGCGGGGCGGGTCTCGGCGGCGTAGTAGGTCGACGGTGCGATCTGCGCCGGCGTGTCGTGCAGCGCCCGCAGGACCGGCTGGACACCGTGTTCGGCCTTCCGGGAGTCGACGAAGTCGACCCTCATCGCGACGGACGGTCCAACTCCGCCGCGATGAAACTCGCTGCCGACTTCAGGATCTGTATGTCCTCAAAGACCGCATGATGCTTGGGTTACGCAGCGGTCCGTGAACTCAGTCAATCCGGCAACCGGCGCGAGCAGCCCTTCGGCGTCCGCGAGGAGCACCCACCGGCTTCCCGAACGGCTTGAATCGCCTCGCCAACCGGTTCGGTGGCTCGTAGGGACCACAGTCGCTCGAGGGTGACAGAGCATGCTTTGATGATATATTTGCGTGTGTTGATCGACTGGTCGAGCGAGTTCGACGGTTGGCTGGCTGAAGCTGACTGAACTCGAACGCCGAGCAGCCGACGGGCATGGTCGGGCAGACGGGCAGTTCGACCCTGTCAGTGCGATGTTGGACTACCTGCAAGACCTCAAGGAGTCGCCGACGGACGACACAGACCCTCAATAGTGGGCGGCAGTCCCGCATGTACCTGGTCTGGCAGGTCTCGCACCCGTTCCGAAAGGTACGACCGACCGCCTGAATCGTGTGGTTCCCGCCCGACGCCCCGCCGGTGATCGTCTTGTTCGGCAACGACAAGGCCCAGATGGGTGATGTGTTCTACAACAGCGTCGGCAGCCGCGCCGACCAGGTAATCGCGGCCTACCTCAGGCGAACCGACGGAGGCGACGTTGACTAGCCAGTCCACCCGGCCCGAACCCACCACATTCGTCGGCGCCGACGCCGCGCGAGCGCGCATCGCACGCCCACGATTGCGACGCCGCGCCGCCCAGCGGGCCGACGCTATCCGCGCCGAGATGGCCGAAGCCGACCGGCTTTACGCCGAAAACCTGGCGGCCATACGCAAGGCAGCGGACCTTGCTCAGGTCGAGCCGGCCAAGGCCATGGGGGTGGCGCAGTCGGAGATCAGCCGCGTCGAGAGTCGCCTGACATGTTGCTCTCAACGCTTGCCAGCGATCTCGCCGCCGCAGGCGATCGGCCACGCGTCGTCGCCACCATCGCCGGGCACGACATCGAAGTAGACCTCACTCCGCGGATCGTGGACTATAACATTAGCGGCGCAAATCAGACAGGAGGTTTCTCTGATGACAATCGTGACGAACGCTCACGGCGAAGCGATGGCTGATGCGGTCAGCGCCGAGGCTGCCGGTGGGGATCTCCTCGCTCGGGTGCCCGATGCGCCTGCGGTTGATGCGCCGGCCACGGCGACGCAACTCGTCGGCCACCAGTGGTGAGCCGTGCGAGCCGCGGCGCTCGGCGTGGATGGCGCGGATCTTCGCCGGCCAACTCGTCGTCGACCTCGGCACGCCGCGCTCGGGCTGGCTGGGCGGCCAGCCACTCGTAGTAGCCCTGCCGACGCTTCACCGCCAGGACGCGGCACAGCCGCGCGACGCCGCGTCCAGAGCTGAACCGGTAGGCGGTGGATCAGCGACCCATCTCTTTGCACAATAGGCGGCTGCCTTGCGGAGAATGTCCTTCTCCATCTCCAGTTCGGCCACCCTCGTACGCAGCCGGCGTAGCTCCTCGCGCTCGCTGGCGCCGACCTCCTCCTTGCTGTCACGGCGGCCCGCGCTGCTCTGCTCGGCACGCTTGGCAGCGTTGACTCAACCACACACGGCCTCATGGTTCACGCCTAGTTCTCGGTCGATCTCACCCATCGTTCCGGTGACAAGCGGACCAACTCGACCGCGTCCCGGCAGAATTGCTCGGGGCACTTCGACAGACGGGGCACCAGGACGTCCTTCCCCCAGAGCATTGTCTGGGCTCAGGGTGCCCGACCCAGAGGGGGAACCTCAATCTACGCGTTTCGCCTGGCCAGACACTGTCACACCACCGAAGCCACCCGAGGGACCAGCCGGAGCATGATCAGGTCCTTCATCATCCTCGGATCACACCACAATCTTGAAACCCTCACCTTGTCGGACGGGACAGCGACACCCATACGCTGCAGCAGAAATCACCAACATGAATGGGTGATGTGGCGAACCACGGTTGAAACAGTCCTGAATCGAAGGAGGTGCCACTGTCGCGGATCACCGGCTGATTTCGGGGGACCGCAGCGCGCTACTCGCCGCTGTCTGCTCATCACCGGCAACCGGGCCGCCCCTTTCCCTGCTCCGTGGCGTACGCCGATCCGGCTGCCCGACTAATGCACCGGCCGTTCCGCCGGGCTGTCCGTGACCGAACTTATCTTTGGGAGAAATCGCGATGCGGGTTCGATCTCCGAATGTGTGGGTGGGGCGTAAAGCCGAGTTGTCGGCGCTGCACCACGTGATCGACCAGGTGCGCGGCGGCGTCGGAGGCATGCTGTGGGTGGAAGGTGACCCGGGGATCGGCAAGTCGTCCCTGCTCGCCGTGGGGCTGGATATCGCTCGAGAGCGGGGTTGCGAGGTCCTGTGGGCTACAGCCGATCTTCTCGGACGGTCGCTCCCGCTGCGTCTGATGATGGACTGCTTGCAGGTGCGGTCCAACTCGCCAGACCCACGCCGGGCGCGGATCGCCG
Organism: Micromonospora sp. DSM 43699; assembly: GCF_055517075.1. Taxonomy (NCBI): domain Bacteria; kingdom Bacillati; phylum Actinomycetota; class Actinomycetes; order Micromonosporales; family Micromonosporaceae; genus Micromonospora; species Micromonospora sp. DSM 43699. The sequence continues at coordinate 33,840 of NZ_JBTMMT010000003.1, read as the reverse complement.
ACCTCGTGCTCCTGCGCCGTCCGGGCCTGATGGCCGGTGTGGACACTGCCCAAGCGGCCGCCGCCGAGTTGCTCATGGAGTTGGTCGAGGAGTCTTGCGCCGCGAAGAACACAGTTCTGGTGCTGGACGATCTGCACTGGGCTGACGACGTCTCGTTGATGTTGATGCATCGCCTCATGTCGATCGCGGCTGAACTTCCCTTGTCGCTTGTCTTCGCAAGTCGGCCGGATCCCCGCCGGCCGCTGCTGCGACAGTTGCGGACGGCGATGCGGGACAACCGTGGGGCCGAGCTGAGGCTTGGCCCGCTGCAGGCGCCAGAGGTCGCCGACCTCGTCGCAGGCATGGTCGGCGCGCCACCGGGCCGCGGCCTCACCAAGGTCACGGCGCAGGCGCTGGGTAACCCTCTGTTTCTCTGTGAGCTGGTCGACGCGTTACGGCGAGAGGGGCTCATACGGGTGGCGGCCGGTACGGCCGACGTGCCGGACGCGGCAGTGGGAATCACCCTCGGCAATGCGCTGAGCAGCCGGTTGACTGACGTTCCTGCGGGTACGGCCGACCTGGTGCGTCTGGCGGCGTTGCTGGGCACGGAGTTCACGGTGACAGATCTGGCAGTGCTCGTCGGCCTGCCGGCCATCGATTTGACCGCGGACGTCGAGCGGGCCATGGACGCCGGGATCCTTGTGCCGGCGGACCGTCGGATGGCGTTTCGGCATCCGCTGATTCACCAGGCGATCTACCATGGGCTGCCGTTGGCGATACGGACGGCGTTACATCGCGACGCGGCACGGGCACTGGCGGCGAACGGTGCCACGTCCGTACAGGTGGCGCAACAGCTGCTGACGGCGGATCTGCCCAATGATCCGTGGTCTCGGAACTGGCTGTTCCGGGAGGCGAACGCGCTGACGGTGGAGGCACCGGGCCTCGCCGCCGAGCTTCTCCGTAAACAGCTGCGCCACGGCGTCGACGCCGACGGCGCGCGGCCGGCCCTGCTGGTCGCCCTGGCATGGGTCCTGATGAGACTCGGCGAGCATGAGGAGGCGGAGGAATGTGCACGTCAGGCACTGGCCATCGCCCCCGACCCCGAAGATCAGGGTCGCATGTTCTGGGTCCTCGCCCGCTCCCGGTTCAGCGGCGGGCAGAACGACGCCGCGGCCGCGGCCCTCAGCCAGGCACTGCTGGGCCACGATTTGCCGCCGGTCTGGCGCGGGCGGCTGCTGGCGTCCCTGGCGATGTTCCAGCGCGCCGGGGTGGGCGCGATCGGACTGGCTGAGGCCACCGCCCGCGAGGCTCTGGCCGTCGGCGAGGCCGCCGCCGACGCCTTCACGATCGCCTACGCCCTGACGAGTTTGTCGATCATCCATTCGGTGCGCCGGAAGCATGCGGACGCCCTCGCGTGCGCCGACCGAGCGATCGAGGTTCTCGGGCTTTCCGACGAACACGCCGACTTGCGGGCCTTGCTGATGCACGGACGGATCTTCTCGCTGCAGAGCCTGAGCCGGTGGTCAGCGGCCGAGACCACCCTCCGGGAACTGGGCGGCGAGAGAGCCGGCCACGTCGCGCCCGGCGTCACCGCAGCGGTCCTGATGTACTGGACCGGTCGGTGGGACGACGCCCTCGCTGAGCTCGGCGAGGGCGACCGGAGCTTGGCCGCGGCCACCTACCACGGTCTGCGAGAGCGCGGCCCCGCCCTGTTGCTCCACGGGGTCGCCGCGCTTATCGCCGCCCACCAGCACAACGCGCGGGACACGGCGACGCATATCCAGGCCGGGCTGAAGTATCCGGTCTCTACCATTGCCGACCGGGAGAACAGGGATTTCCTGGTCGCCGCGCAGTCGTTGCGGGCGGAGCAGGATGGCGACCTGGAGCGAGCGACGTCACTTCTCACCGCGTTGCTGGACCGGCGGCCTGGCGAGATGACGCTGAGCCACCAGTGGCTACCCGATCTGGTCCGGCTTTCGCTGGCCGTCGACGACCACGCGGCGCTCGCCGCAGCCCTCGCCGCCTGCCGATCGGAGGCGGAGGCAGAGGCGCCGAGGGCACGGGCTGGCGCTGCCTACGACCGATGTCGCGGTCTGGCCGAGGTCGACCCCGTTCCGCTGCGCGAAGCGGAGTCGCACTATCGGACGTCGGGCGCATTGATCGAGCTCGCCGGCACTCTGGAAGACCTCGCCGTGGTCCTCGCCAGGTGCGGGGACACTACCGGCGCCCGGCGCGCGGCCAGTGAGGCGATCGATCTTTTCGCGAGTTTCGGTGCCCATTGGGACATCCGCCGGGCAGAGTCGCGTCTGCGTGGTGCCGGCATTCGCCGTGGTGTCCGTGGCCGCAGACCTGTTCGCCCGCAGCGGGGGTGGGGGGCGCTGACCCCGACCGAGATCGAGATCGCCCACCTGGTTACGGAGGCCCATTCGACAGCCGACATCGCACGGGCCATGTTTCTCTCCCCCCGCACGGTACAGACCCACGTATCGCACATCCTCACCAAGCTGGAGCTGCGAAGCCGCGCGGAGATCGCGGGGGAAAGCAGGCGGCGTGAGCCCGCCGAGCCACCGGAGGATGCGTCAGTTGACAGATGTCTCTCGCCTGCTGGATTGAAAGACTCAACACCGCCAACTGAGGAGGCTCCGTGAAGGTACCGAACTCGGCGGTCAGTGGGTGCGCGGCCGAAGCCGGAGGTTCCGGATCGCGTGAGGAGAAGATCATGCATGTTCAGCAGGGGGCACGTGCGGCAGCGAACACCCTCAGCGCGGCCGAGGTTCGGACACACCCCTGGTGTGGACCCCTGGACCGGGTACCACAGCGTTATCGGGGACCGCATCGGTTGAGCGCCGGAGGCTGGCAGAACTTTGTCGATCGGCTGGAGCGCCGGGAGGAGATGGCCGTCGTCCGAGCGGCCCTGACGGGTAACCATCAGGTCCTCGACGTGGGCGGTGGAACTGGGGAGATCACCCGTGCCGTCGCAGGCGACCTCGGTCGATGCGTCACCGTCGAGCCGCACGTCAACCGTGTCGAGCGGCTGCGACTGGGCCTGGGCAGCACCGACGTGGGTGAACTGGAGGTCCATCCCGGACGGGCGGAGGCTCTGCCGTTCTCGGACGGCACCTTCGACGCGGTGTTCTCCGCCTGGGTATTGCCCTACGTCGACAATCCGGTCAAGGCCGTGCGGGAGATCGCCCGGGTGTGCGACCCCACGCATGGCGAGGCCAAAGTGGTGCTCATCGGGGGATCGCCGGACAACGAGGTGGTAGCCCTACTCAACGAGGTCTGCGTGCCGATCGCCGGGGAATCCCACGATCACCAGGGCTATCTGCTCGCGACCGCGGCCCAGACGCTGTCCGAACATGGTTTCGGCCGGCTCTCTCTGAGCCGCACCGAAGCCGCCCTGCATTTCACGGAACCGAGTCTGGCTGAGCGGATCCGCGCAGCCGCGGACCTGCTGGTGAATTTCTGGTACGACGGACATCCGCGTGCCGCCGACATGCGGGAGGCTCTCGTGCCGGCCCTCAACCGCCATTTCGCCCGACGACCGCATGCCATCGGGGATCAAGGGCTGGTCCTCGTCGCCCGGCCTGGGGAGTCCGCTTGACCGCCGATCCAGAGACTGGAGGAAGCGGCTTGTGGCCCGGGGACAATCCACCCCGGTTGGTGGGACGACTGGCCCACTTGCGGGCGCTGAGGCAGGCAAGGGCAGTGAGTGCGGATGCGGGGCTCGTCCGCGTCGCGGTCACCGGCGGACCCGGAGTGGGCCGCAGCGCGCTGCTCGACGAGTTCGTGGGAGCCTGCCGCCAGGAAGGCGGGTTCGCTGTACGCGTCCGCTGCCGGCTGGCGGATCGTCAGGTGCCGACCGCGCTGGTCACCGACCTTCTTCGATGCCTCGCCGAAGAGGTCTCACCGATATCCGATGCGCGGCAGTCGACCTGCCAGACGCGGCCACCCCTGCTGGGTTGGCAACCCACCGGAACAGACGACTGGGCAGACCGCGACCGGCAGGTGTCCGCGGCACGGGCGGCTGTCGCCGCGCTGACTGAGCGGGGGCCGCTGGTCGTCGCGGTGGACGACATCACGTATGCCGGCCGCCCGGCACTCCAGTGGCTGCGGCAGGTGTTGGAGGCGTGCGCGCGACTACCGATCCTTCTGCTGGTGTCGATCCGCGCCGGCGAACCGCCCACCGCGCCGGAGCAACTGGCGGAGATGTTGACCGACGCGACCTGGATGGAACTCGACGGGCTGACCGAGGCGGAGACCGGCGACCTGTTGTGCACCCTGTTGCCGTCCCGGCCGGCCGGACGCTTCGTCGCCGAGGTCCACAGGTGGTGCGGCGGCAGCCCGTACATGATCGGGGAACTCGCCCAGGTCCTACGCAGCCGCTCCGCCGGCACCGGTTTGCCTCATAGTGTCGACGAGGTCGTACTGCACGACGCCTTGCGACTGGTGCGCGGGCGGTTGAACCGGCTGGGGACCGCGCTGATGCGAATCGTGGAGACCATCGCGGTGGCCCAGAGCCACGGCGGTGTCGACGCGGCGCTTGTCGCCCACCTCACCGGCCTCGACGTCCACGAGGTGCTGACCGCTCTGGACCTGCTGATCCGCATGAGGTTGATCGGGGACGCCGAGAGTCTTCCCCTGCGGCACCCGGCCCTGGCCACCGCGATCGCGGCGTCGATGACGGCGATGGCCCGCAGTGCGACGCACCTCAGCATCGCCGAGTACCTGTTCGTCCTGAACGCTCCGGCGGATCGCATCGCGTCACACCTGACCGCCTCGACGGTCGCACCGAGCGGGTCATGGCCGGTTCAGGTCCTCCTGCAGGCCGCCGATCACGCCCGGGAGACCGGCGCGGACGGCGTCGAAGGACGCTGTCTGGAATTGGCGGCCCGCGTCGCCACCGGTACGCAGCACCGGGAGGCCATGCTCCGGCTCGCTCATCTCGAAATCCGGCGGGATCCGGAAAGCGGGCTGCTCGCGGCCGTCGCGGTGCTGTCGGAGGACAACGACCGCGCCGTGGTGGCGGGGATGCTCGGGCAGATCGGCCGTGTCCTGTACGAAACGGAGCTGGGCGCACACCACCACGACCTGCTCGACCGCATCGATACGAACGTCCGCGGGACGGTGTTCGAGGGCTGGGCCGAGGGGTACCAGAAGTTGCACCGGCCTTTCCTTGGCCGCCCAGCGCAGGTGCGCCGGCGGATTCAGGGCCTGCTGAGCCCACCGGACGCGATGGCGGTGCTCGAGGGCGACGACACCGACCGGCGACCCGTGCAGACCGCGTGGTCTGCTCTGGATGCGTTCCTCCGCTATCTCGTCGATTCGGACCCGCGGGAGGCGGTGCGGGAAGCCCGGCAGGCATTGGGTCAGGACGGAACGGGGCTGCAACTTCACCCGCTGGCACGGACCGCGGCGTTGGCGGTGCTTGCGGACGCCGGCGATCATCACGAGGCAACCTCCTGGCTGAACCGGTTCGAGCGGTCGGAGTCCGAGGGCCGGTCGTCACCGAAGGGGTGGCTGGCCTCGGTCCGGGGCCGGATCGCGCTGGCCGTCGGAGACTTGGAAGAGGCCGGCAGATGTCTCAACGACGCACTGTGGGAGCCGGGAGAGCGGCCGGAAGCACCGCACGATCCGATCACCGTGATCCTGGTGGGACTGCTCGCCGACGTACACGTCAGCCGCGGCGAGCCGGACGACGCACGTACTCTGCTGCGTCGCTACCGGCTGATCGACGAGTTGCCGCCCGGTTGGCACTACAGCGAGTTACTGCTGGCCCGGGCCCGGATGCGGGCCGGTGACGGTGACCTCACCGGAGCCCGCCGAGACCTCGCCGACCTGCGAGCCCGCGCGTACCAGGCAGGCATTCGGCTGCCGGGGAGTCTCATGTGGCGCCGGTACGGCGCCGACCTGCTGGTGGCGGTGGGGCGTCGACGGCAGGCCGTACGGGTAGCCTGTGCCCAGCTCAAGTTCGCCGACGCGGTCGGGTCGCCCCTGGAGCGCGGCCGGGCACTGCGGGCCCAGGCATGTGCCAGCGGGACGGCAGAGAAACACCGTCTGCTACGCGAGGCAGTGGCTCTGCTGAGTCCCGCCGAAAGCCTGGACGCGGCGCATGCGCTCGCCGATCTGGGTTCGGCGCTGAGCGGATCGCTGACCCGCCAGGAAGCGATCACAGCTCTTACGCAGGCGGTGCATATCGCCGACCGGTGCGCCGCCGGCGCCTTGGCGCTGCGCTCCCGCCAACAACTGCTCGTCGCGCACGAGCGAGCGCCACGGCAGATGTCCCTGCGAGGCGTGCTCACACTGACCCGCCGGGAGCGGCAAATTCTCATCGACGCGATCCGGGGCGCCACCAACAACGGAATCGCTCAGACGCGGCACATCACTCGGCGGACGGTCGAACTGCACCTGTCGAGCGCATACCGCAAGCTCGGTATCACCGGGCGTATCGACCTGCCGCAACTGTTTCGCGACCCGGCGTTCTGGCCGCTGCTGGCCGATGGCCTGCCGGCGCGCGGGCGCCCGACGAACTGACGAGCCGGCCGCCGTGCCGTTGTGGCCCGGCGGCCCTCGCCACAGCATCAACCGGGCAGGTGGGTCCGGACCGTGTGGCCGATGCGGTGCGCCTCGGCGCGGATCTCGCGCTGCCAGCGTTCCCACAGACCACTCAACCGCGACGTGACGATCACCAGATCCACGGCCTTGTCCGGCAACAGTGTGTGTAGTCCGACAGCATGGCCGACGCGGCGACCCCGGCCGGCTATGCCATTGACCACCTGCGGATCGAAATCGAAAAGGACGGCGCCGGCCAGCCGATCCGGTATCTCCGGGCCGCAACCCAATACCGCGATGCGCGTGGCGTCCCCCAGCATGGCGACCTCCTGGTCGAGTTCATCGACGACCGACCGCCTCCGGGCTTCGACGGTCGCCGCGTTCAGGGCCCGGTACTCGTCCTCTACGTTCCATTGGTGGTTGATCTGGAAGCCATGCTGTTCCCGGGCGAACCAGCTGAACAGAAGTTCAACCACCGGTTCCGGATGACGCCGCAGGAACGTCAGCAGGTTCATCAGGTTGCTGGCCTGATCGACGTCGGCGGACCTCGGGTGTGGCACGTCGACCGCCCACGCGTCCCGGTTGACCTGGAACCGCAGGCCGTGCCGGAAGAGCCGGAAACCTAGTTCCAGATCCTCGCCACCCCAGCTGCGGAAACTCTCGTCGAATCCGCCGACGGCCCGGAACGCGTCAGCCGGCACCGAACAGTTCAGCGACCAGAACCACTGCCACGGCACGATGGTGCGGTCCAGATCGAACGCGAAGCGCTCGAACGCTCGATGCCGGATGTCGAGAAACGTCGCCGCATCGCCGTAGCGCCGGACCACCTCCGCCACCGGTGTGGTCCGCAGGGCGGCGGCGAGGCCGGGCGTCGGATCGCCCGGCCGGTAGCCGAAGGTGTATCCGATAACTGCGGCGGACCCCGCGGCGTGGGCCTCAAGGTGGGAGGACAGGAAATCCGGGCCGGGCAGAATGCCGCTGTCCACGAACACGAGCACCGGTGCCGACGCCATCCGGGCGCCCGCGTTGCGCGCCGCCGCTGCCCGGAATCCCCGGTCCGGCTGGAAGTGATACCGCAGGCGAAGCCTACGGGTGAAGTCCTGTACAACGTCGCGAGTGCCGTCGGAGGAACCGTCATCAGCGACAATGACCTCAACAGTGCCCGCCGGCATCCGTTGGGCGGTCAACGCCTCCAAGGTTCCCCGTAACAGGTCCGCCCGGTTATACGTAGGGATGACGACCGAGATTTGTGGTCCGGCGATGTTCACCTGCGCTCCGTTCCAGGCGGGGTTCAGCGCCGCGAAAAGACCGTGGCCACCAGTTCCTGCCGGGCCGGGCCGTGTTCCTGGAAGACGCCTCGGAAGACCGAGGACGTCATCTGGGCGGTAGTGCGCACCCCCCGCATGCTCATGCACAGGTGCTCGCCATGACCGATCACGGCGATGTCGACGGAACCCGTGATCGCGGTGATTTCGGTGGCGATGTCCTGCACGAGGCGTTCCTGCACCTGTAGTCGGTGGGCGTGGCGGTGCGCGATGCGCGCGAACTTCGACAAGCCCAACACGTCGCCGTCCGGCCGGTACGCAATGGTCAGCGAACACGAGAACGGCAGCAGGTGGTGCTCACACAGCGACCACACCTTGATATCCGAAACCATGACGATTTGCCCGTCGGTCCGCAACGGGAAGCGCGTACCCACGTCGCCGGCCTGAAAGCTACTGAACTCCCGCCACCAGCGAGCGAAGCGTGCCGGTGTCTCCTTCAGGCCATCGCGGTCCGGATCCTCTCCGATCTCGATCAGCAACTGCCGCGCAATGTGCTCCAGCGGATCCTGTGCGCCGGATGCACTTTCCGTCGTTGTCATTTCCCTCTCCGTTCGCCCCATACGGCGATATGCAGCCGAGTTGTCAGATTCCAGCCTCGGGCGACCACTTCGTCGCCGAGTTCTCGCAGCCCCTGCGCAACGCCGTCCGCCGTCCGTCCCTCCGGCATGATCCACACAGGACGGGTTCCGTAGGCTGCCACCACGGTCGCCACCTCGTCCAGGTCACTGACCGAGCGGCAAACAAACTTGAAGGCGGTTCCGGGAACGGCGGCCAGCGCGGCCAGCGCCTCCGGCCGCAGCCGGCGAGATTCCCGGTCGCCTGCATGGGCCAGCTTGGGGGAGACGTTGAACCGGACACCAAGGTCGACCAGCGCGGCGGCCGGGGTCACGGTGCCGTTCGTCTCGATCTCCAGGCGGTGGCCGTCCGCCGTCAACGCCGCGATCAACGGTCGCAACCGGGCCTGTTGATTGAGCGGTTCGCCGCCCGAGATGACCACCAGCGGCACATCCATCGCCGCCAACCGGTCGTGCACCGTGCGCCATGGCATCCGGTGCAGTTCGACCCGCGGATCGTAGGCCGTTCCCGAGTCGGCGGCACCGGTCCAGTCCCAGGTGTACGGCGTGTCGCACCAGTGACACGACAGGTTGCAGCCACCCAATCGGAGGAAGGCGCACCGCTGACCTGATGACGGGCCCTCGCCTTGAACGGTGCTCAGGTGGGGCCGAAAATCTCGTTCACAACGAGTATCGGCTCCACCACGGCATCACCTGCCTCCCGGTTCTCGTCTACACCGGCGTTCACGGGCGGTACTCCGCCCAGGTTTTAGGCGTCTCGGACACCCGGACCCCGGACAACTCCGGATAGCGTTCGTGCCACTGGTCGTAAATCCAGCGCGACAGATTCTCGGCCGACGGGTTCCGGTCCACCACGTCGTTCAGGTGACGGTGGTCGACCTTCTGATCCAGCCATCGGGAGAAGTCGGCCAGGTCGCCGTAGTCACGGACGAAGCCCACGTCGCTCAAGGCGTCCCGGCCAACGGTCAGCTCCAATGCCACGACGTAATTGTGTCCATGCATGCGAGCGCACGGGTGCTCTGCCGCCAGGCCGGCGAGCGAGTGACTGGCCGAGAAATGAAACTCTTTGCTGATGCGGAATGTCATGTCGAACCTCCTACGCCAACAATGGCCGACCCGGGCGCCCCGTTACATCACGGCGTTGACCGAGAGGTTGAGGGTCGGCCGACCGTAGAACGCGACGGGGCGCTGACGGCTCGGCCGCTTCGGTGGCTCGGCTCGAAAACTTCGGTCGTCCGCCGTGATGCATGCCGACCCGACCCGGACGACAGTGATCCAGGACAGCACCTTTCTGGCCCCCGCCCCTTCGGGCCGACTGCACCTGTTCGTGCCGACGCACCTGGAGGTATCCGATGACCCACGACGAGAATCGATCAGGCTCTTCCTCCGCCCTCATAGTCCTTTCCGGTGGAATGGACTCCACTACTCTCATGGCGTACTACTCAGCATTGCGATTCAGCCTGATCGCTGTCACCGTGGACTATGGTCAGCGGCATCGCCGCGAGATCGACTCAGCTCGGGCCGTCGCCGATCACTACGGCGCCGTGCATCAAGTGGTCGACCTCAGTGGTCTGGGCGGGCTGCTCCCTGGATCGGCACTGACCGACGACACCATGACCGTCCCGGATGGTCATTACGCGGAGGCGTCCATGCGCGCCACGGTCGTCCCGAACCGCAACGCGATCCTGGCCAACGTCGCGGTCGCCGTCGGCGTCGCCCACCGCGCCGGCGTGGTGGCGCTCGGCATGCACTCCGGCGACCACTTCGTGTATCCGGACTGCCGTCCTGCCTTCGTCACGGCCCTTTGCGAGCTGGTGACCGTCGCCAACGAGGGATTCCATACTCCGCGGGTAGAGGTGCCGTTCATGACCTGGACCAAGGCGGAGGTCGCGGCACACGGCGCCCGGCTGGGTGCCCCACTGTCATTGAGCTGGTCCTGTTACAAGGGCGGCGACCAGCACTGCGGAACGTGCGGAACGTGCTACGAGCGACGGGAAGCGTTCCATGAGGCCGGTGTGCCGGATCCGACCCACTATCTCGACGATGTCACGCAGTTCGCCCACCCGGCACGGTGACCACCCAAGTTACGCCGGTGCTGCACCTGTTCATCGAAGCGTCCCCCTAACGTCGGGCCGGACGTGTGACCTGGAGGTACGGTGACCGAGCTTCGCCCATTCACTCTCGATGACCGCCTGACCGTATGGGCGCCATACGAAGCCGAAGCCCGCTGGCAGTACGACGAGATCTTCTCCCATCGATGCTACGACGGCGTCCAGATCGAGCCCGACGGAATCGTCATCGACGTCGGCGCCAACATCGGGCTCTTCACCCTCTTCCTGAAGCGCAAGTTCCCTGACGCGCGAGTACGCGCATTCGAGCCGATGCCGCAACTGGTGCAGGCGTTGCGCCGAAACATCGAGGAACAGCAGCTCGGCGCAGTGTCAGTACACCAGAGGGCACTCGGCACCCAACAGGAACGAGCCTTGTTCGAGTACTACCCGCTGGCACCGGGCAATTCCACCCGCTATCCGGCTGACAAGGAACTGCAGATCGCAGTCCTCTCCCACGAAGCGCCCGAGGCGTTCATTCGGAGCCACTACCGCGCTGAACCGGTGTCCGTGCAAGTCGACCGCCTCTCCGACTACCTCGCCCCCGACGAACACGTCGGACTGGTGAAGATCGACGTCGAAGGTGCCGAACTCGACGTCCTCCGTGGCATCGATCAGCATCATTGGAAACTCATCGACCAGTTCCTCCTGGAGGTCCAGGACCTCGATGGCCGACTGGCCGCCGTCACCGCCCTGCTCGAGGCGTACGACTTCACCGTGGCCGTCGAACCGTCACCGCTGATCCCACCCGAGATCCGCACATTCCTGGTCACTGCGGTACGCCATGCTCCCTGAGCGGTCGCGATCGCCTCACCGCGACGCTGTTGGCCGCAGGGTGACCATCAGCATGCCAGCGAACCGACCGACCAACCCCCGAACCAAAGCCATCCGCCAACAGCTATGAAAGACCACCCGGACGAAAGACCGAGGTTAGTACGGGGAACCGGTGCCGGTAGCGGCTCGGGCCGGCGCTGTTGCGGGCGTTGTTCGAGCTGCTACGCGGCCCGGCGGTCACCACAGCGCAGCACGCCGAGCGCTGGCGGGCATGCTGATGACCGCGATCGACGGGACCACGATGACGGTCGCCGACACCGAGGCGGTCCGGGCCCGGTACCGCAAACAAACGCGGTGACCACGGTGGTGCCGGGCGCACCGGCGACGCGAGCCCGGCCTGGGGTTTCGTGCGATCATGTACGGCGTGCTCTGAGTACCGCAGGCCGTGTGTCGAGGGGTTCGGCGAGGAACTCATGGGCGCCTCGCAGCCGGGTACCGAGTAGCGTCTGTGCCCGTTGGATGGTCAATCGAATCTCGGCCGGTCGATGGGGATTCGCGCTGCGAATCGGCCGGATTGTCGCCGGGTCGAGGCCGTCCCGCGCCGCCACCAGCAGGCCGAGCTCATACCGGCTCACGGCATCTGCGCCCGCTACGTTCAGAATTCCGCGGTAGCTGCTGGCGGCTAGTTCGACCAGTGCTTCGGCAAGGTCGATGACGTGCACCGCGCTGCGGACTTCGTCGGTGAACAGTCCGCCATGGATACGACCAGCCGCCAGGTCGTGAGTCAACCGCTCGTGGTCGCCACGTCCGTCGCCCAGAATGAGCGAGGTCCTGACGACGACGGCGTTGCGGTGCACCGCTCGGACGGCGGTCTCGGCGGCTGCTTTCGCAGCACCGTACCGGTATATCGGATCGGGTGTGGCATCCTCGGTGTAGTGCATCGCCCGCCCGGAGAATATCGAATCGCTGGACACGTGCACGAGTCGAACACCAGCGGTTGCGACGGCTACGTTGGCTGCTCCGTCGGCGGTGGCTTCCCAGTCGTTTCGGTCGCGGGCAGCCGCGGCGTGGATGACCACGTCCGGCCGGATCCGGCGCAGCAGCTCTCGTACGGCTGCCGGATCGCAGATGTCCAGCTGCTGGTCGGCGGTCTCAGTCGGTGTCGCGAAGTAGGTGCCCACCACGTCCCAGCCCGCCGCGACGGCTCGGCGAAACAGCTGTCGGCCGAGCGTTCCGCTGCCGCCGGTGATCAGCAGACGGCCGTTCACGGGACCGGTGACACCACGTCGGGGGCGGCGTCCTGTGCCGCCTGGGCGGAGCCTGTCGGTGAAGTCACCCAGCGATCGGGGTGCCTGCGGTACCACTGCACGGTCTCGGCCAGGCCCTCGATGAGCGACCGGATCGGCCGGTAACCGAGGTCTCGGGCGGCCTTGGTCCAGTCCATCGAGTATCGGATGTCGTTGGACCTGCGGTCGGAAACGTAGTCGACCGAACTCCAGTCTGCGCCACAGGCGCGCAGGACGGTCCGGGCCAACTCGTTGTTGGTGAGCCCCGTGCCGCCGCCGATGTTGTAGATCTCGCCCGGGATCCCCTTGTGGAGCACCAGTTCTATGCCACGGCAGTTGTCCTCGACGTGTAGCCAGTTCCGGATGTGCTCACCATGGCCGTGGATGCTGACGCGGCCTCCGGCGAGCAGGCTCGTCACGAAGGCAGGAACGATCTTTTCATGGTGCTGACCCGGGCCGTAGTTGTTCGTGGACCGGGTGATGCAAACCGGTACGCCGTAGGTGTGGAAGTACGAGTTTGCGACCATGTCACTGGCCGCCTTGGACGCGGCGTATGGATTCGTCGGCCGAAGCGGGTCGTTCTCGCAGGCGGTCCCGGTCGGCAAGGGTCCGTACACCTCGTCGGTCGACACGTGCACGAACTTCCGTACGCCCAGTTGCGCTGCGGCATCGAGCAGCATACGGGTGCCCTGCACGTTGGTTGCGACGAACTTCTCCGTTGTCTCGAATGACCGGTCGACATGTGACTCGGCGGCGAGGTGGACGACAGCGTCGTGGGTTGCGACCAGGTCAGCGACCACGGTGCCGTCCAGGATGTCCCCCTCGATGAACGATAGCCGCGGATGGTTCAGAACACCGTCCAGGTTGTAGACGGTGCCTGCGTAGGTCAGCGCATCCAGCACGGTCACGCGGGAGATGTTCTCGTCGCGTAGTAGGCGCCGAACGAAATGCGAACCGATGAACCCCGCGCCACCGGTGACCAGAACTCTGTCCACAGCCGCACACCATCCTCGAAACAGCGATGTTTTCCGTCAGGTCCCGACCATCATGGCCGTCGGCCGTAGCCACCCACATCTCGGCCGCCCCCGAAGTGTTGCCCCAACTCCGACCGAGACTCGGCCCGCCGGTATGGCGCGACTTCCGTGCCGCTATCAGCGCCGTCCTATCGGAGGTGCGTCGCTGATCTCTCGGTCAGAGCCCGTGATGCGCCGCCCAGCGACCGGCGGCGACGATGACGTCACGAGGCCGGACCCTTAGTTCCTGCTACGAGGAGAACCCATGAATGTAGCCTTGGTCCTGTTGACGCACAATCCGGACGAGCCCGCTGGCGTGGAGCGCGGGATTGCGTCACTCGCCGACGGTCTGCGCGAACTCGGCCACCGCGCGATCATCATCGCCGCCGGTCCGCCGACCGCCGCGGACGGGCCGGACACAGTGCGCCTGGAGACTTTGACCCTGTCGCGCCCGGTCGTGTTCGACGACGTGAACGTCATGCCGGACGACCCGGATCCGCTCCGGCAGGAGGTCCTGAGCCTAATGGCCGAACACGAGATCGATGTCGCCTGCTGGACCGATGCTGGTGTGGGCCTCGGATATCTCGGTGCGGCGCCGACCGGAGTCCGTACGGCGCTGATGGTCTACTTCCTACGCGTCGACGAACCGATGGCGAAGAGTCTGGCGCTCAAGCCCGACGCCGTGATCTCCATCAGCGATTTTCTGATCGACGAGGCCGCGCGGGCCGGTCTCGACTCCGCCGGCTGGCACTCCCTGCCCAACGCGCTGTTGTGCCCGGGCGACCCTCCCGACCATGCCGTGCGTGAGCAGCTGCGACAGACTGGGCCGGTTCGGATCCTCGCTCGAGCCGACCCGTCCAAGGGAGTGGCGGACCTGTTGAAGGCATATCCGGAGGGTTTCGGCCGGCAGGTGGAGATCGTGCTCGGCGAGGCGGCTTTCGAGTTGTGGCCCGGCATGCAGCGCGACATGATTGCGGAGTGCCGGCAGCTGGCCGCGAAGCTGCCGGGCGTCGAGATCCTGCCTGCCATTTCCTGGACCGACGCGCAGCCGTTTCTCGGGGGCGCATCGGTAGTGCTCGTGCCGTCTACCAGTCCCGAGACGTTCTGCAACGTTGCGGCCGAGGCGCTGTCGATGGGTACGCCGGTCGTCGGTTACGGCTTCGGGCATCTTCCTGTGCTGGTCGGCGAGGCCGGACGGATCGTGAGTTTGAATGTGGTCGGCGGCTTCGGACATCTTCCCGCGCTTACCGGCACGGCTCTTGAGATGATCGACTTGGACAGCGGGCCCGCCCGGCTCTGGCGTGCGACGGCGGATCTGCTGGCGGACCGGGATGCATACCATCAGGCGTCGCAGCAGGCACCCCGGCAGGTGGCTACCCAGACGCCGATGGCCGTCGCAGAGGAGTTCCTGCGCATCACCGTGGGCGCTGAGTGAGCTGACCGCTCGTCGGGCGAGTCAGGGGGTGGAGCGCGGGGTCGTCGGCGCGACGAGGCGCGCTCGCACCCGTAACCCGTGGGGCCGGGTGAGGCCACGGCACCGCTGCCACGACGTCGAATTTTGTAAGTCCATTGAACAAATTCGGTCGCTGGACGTAGGCTCGGGTCCCACCGAGCTACGGAGGCATCGCCATGGGTGGCGCGAGGACCCTCGTTGCCGGGGTCGATTCGTCGACCCAGTCGACCAAGGTCGTGGTCTGCGACGCGGAGACCGGCGAGGTGCTCCGCGCGGGCCGCGCCCCGCACCCCGATGGCACCGAGATCGAGCCACGGTTGTGGTGGGCCGCGTACGAGCAGGCCAGCGCCGGTCTTCTGGACGGTGTGGCCGCGATCGGCGTCGGCGGACAGCAGCAGGGCATGGTCTGCCTCGACGAGGCCGGCGAGGTGCTGCGTCCCGCCATTCTCTGGAACGACACCCGCTCGGCACGCGCCGCCGTCGACCTGACCGACGAGTTCGGCGGCCCGAAGGCGTGGGCCGACGCGGTCGGGCTGGTGCCGGTGGCCAGCTTCACGGTCACCAAGCTGCGCTGGTTCTCCCGTGCCGAGCCCGAGCTCGCGGCCCGCACCAGCATGGTGCTGCTACCCCACGACTGGCTCACCCACCGGCTGCGCGCGGACCGCGGAGAACCGACGACCGACCGGGGTGAGGCGTCCGGCACCGGCTACTGGTCACCAGCCGCCGGCGCGTACCGGCAGGACCTGGTGCGGCTCGCCTTCGGTCGGGACGTGGCACTCCCCCGGGTCGCCGGACCGGCCGAGGTGGTCGGGGAGACCACCTCGGGCGCGCTGCTCTCGGCCGGCACCGGTGACACGATGGGCGGGGCGCTCGGCGTCGGCCAGCGGCCGGGTGACGTGGTGGTCTCGCTGGGCACCTCGGGATGCGTGTACGGGCTCAGTGACGTGCCGACCGCCGACGCGAGCGGGCTGGTGGCCGGGTACGCCGACGCGACCGGCCGGTTCCTGCCACTGGTGTGCACGCTCAACGCGGCCCGGGTGCTGGTCACGGTCGCCGACCTGCTGGGCCGGTCACTGGCCGAGTTGGACGAGCTGGCGCTCTCGGCGCAACCTGGCGCGGGCGGGCTGACCCTGCTGCCGTACCTGGATGGGGAACGCACCCCCAATCTGCCCGACGCGCGCGGTCTGCTCGCCGGCCTGACCCGGGCGAACGCATCGGCGGCGAACCTGGCGCGGGCCGCCGTGGAGGGCATGCTCGGCGGTATCGCCGACGCCCTCCACGCGCTCCGTGCCCAGGACGTCCCGGTCGACCGGGTGTTGCTGATCGGCGGCGCGGCCCGGTCCCGCGCGGTGCGGGCGGTCGCGCCGGCGTTGTTCGGCGTACCGGTGGCCGTGCCGCGCGCTGCCGAGTACGTGGCGCTCGGCTCGGCGCGGCAGGCGGCCTGGGCGCTGTCCGGCGACGCCGAGCCGCCGCCGTGGCCGGTCGCGGCCGAGGAGGTCACCGCCGCCGGCACCCCCGAGGTGTACGCGCGCTACGTCGATGTCCGCCAACAGGCGCTACCACTGCTGACGTGACACCGGACGGCCGATGACCATCGAGGTTCTGGGCGTCGCCCGAGGTGACCCGGCAGCTCGTCGGCAGGCACGCGGCGTGCATCCGCCCCGCCGAGGGCACGCCGGACCAGGTGGGACTGACCCGGCACGAGTTGGAGGTGCTGCGCCCGATCGCCGACCGGATGCTGCGTCTGGCCGGCGTCGCGGTCCCCTCCGCCGCGGGCGGGTTGGGAGCTGCCGGTGATCGAACGTGCCGGCGCGGACCGTCCAGGGTGGCGGCGAACGTGGCCCGCCCGGCCTGTACGTGCCGGTGGCACCGGCGGCGGAGGTCGGGGTCCCGGACCAGGACGGAGTCCCACGGCTGCGAGTAGCCGACGCCGGGCGCGGCATGCGCGGCGTCGAGAATCCGGTGCAGGGTGTCGGCCGGCACCGGCGCCCCGGTGAACTGGGCCCGGACGTCCCGGCGGCGGTGGATGGCGTCGTAGAGTGCCACAGGCAGGCTCCCGCTGCGCTCGGCCCAGCCCGGAGGGGTGGGCGGTCGACGCGAGGCCGGTCTTCGGACTCCCGGATCAACGCCAGCCCGTCCGCCTTCCCGGCCTTATGGCCAGTGGCTGCGCTCCTCGCGCATGGACGGTCGCTCCCCGGTCACCGCAGCGGGCCCGTGTCGGATTCACACCGGCTTCCCGATTCTCCCCGCGCACGCGGGGCACCTCGCACGATCATGCCGTCGAGGATGCCAACTCGCGTCAGCGGCACAGGTCGGCGACGCCCCCCGCACGCGGCGGCCGCAGCCCGCGATGATCTTGCAGGTCCACTGTTGCCGCTGTCGCCCGGCCGGTCCACCGTGGTCAGCGTGCCGCTGACCCAGGCCGGCGACGTGCAACTCCGCCATCACCAGCCGCAGGTGCTCGACGGCCCGGATCCCGCCGGCCGAAGGCCGGGGCCAGGATGGACGGCACACTGGACACGGCGATCACCCGACCCATCCGCTCGCTCACGAACCGGCCCTGCAGCCGGGGGCACCACCGGCTCGGCTCCAGCGGCTGACCTCCTGGCTGCTCCACCACGGGGCAGCCCGCGCGAACCGGGTCGTCGGGACGCACCTGGATCGCCCCGGCGACCGGATGCGGTACGGCATCCCCGCCGCGCTCGACGAGTTCGGCGGGATCAGCCAGGCAGAGCTGTGCCGCCGGCTGGGCATCGACCGGGGCGACGCTGTCACCACCCTGAACGGGATGGAGGCCGACGGCCTGCTCCGCCGGGAACCCGACCCGGTGGACCGGCGCCGCAACGTCGTTCACATCACCGACGCCGGAACCGCCCGGATGCGGGAGATGGACACGCTTGTCGACGGCGCTCAGAACGACCTGCTCGACCGGTTCACGGTGGCCGAACGCGCCCAGTTCATCGACCTGCTGCGCCGCCTGGTCAACATCCCGCCACCCTGAGCTGCCAGGTCACCGGCACACACGAAGAGTGCTGGAGTTCCAGCCGGGCCAGCGGCGCGCCCGCGCAGAAGTGCCGCCCGTGGCCGAAGGCCAGATGCCGGTTCGGGACGCGGCCGACATCGAAGCGGACGGACTCCGCGATGAACCGCTCGTCGACGTTGGCGTGCGCCAGCCCGAGTGGCACCAGCCCACCTCCGCGGCGGTCTGACCCCCGGACTACCAGTTGACGAGTTCGATGGAGAGCACCCCCGGCGTAGGGTCTGCACGACCACGCCGGGCGCGAACCGTTCACCGGCCTGCCGTTCCGCCCGCGCGGGTGCACACAACGGACGGCCGTCCGGGTCGACCCGCCAACCCGAGCCGACGGCCTTGGCCACCGCCGCCCCAACGCCGACCGACACCAACGGCTCACCCGGGCGGGCGTCATCGCCGCCTACTGCGGTGCGTCGGAAGGTTCCGGAAGGGCCTGTCCTAACGCGGATGTGCTGGGATGGTCACCGTGACTCCGGAAGATCCCGGCACGCCCCCGACCGGAGGAGACCACTGCCGATGTTCCTGACAGATCCGCTGGCGGAGCGGTTGTCGCGGACGGGGATCCGCGACATCGTCACCATCACGCCGGTCAGCGGTGGACTTGCCGCGCTCGCCGGAATAGCCCACCGCAGGGACGCGCCGTCGGTCTTCGTCAAAGCCTTCGCCGAAGCGCCCGACGGCGACGGTGACGCCTTTGTCGCGGAGGCCGAAGGGCTGGCGGCCCTGCGGGAGCGCGGAGGACTGGCGACACCCGAGGTGATCGTGGCGAACCACGAGTTGCTCGTGCTGTCGCTGCTACAGCCGAGACCAAGCGAGGTAGCTTTCTGGGAGCAGTTCGCCCACGCGCTCGCCCAGGCGCACACGAGCACCATCCATCCCCGCTTCGGATGGCACCGCGACAACTGGTTGGGTCGCCGTCGGCAGATGAATGCGTGGGCCGACGACGGCTTCGCATTCTTCGCCGAGCGCCGGTTGCTCCGCTGGCTCTCCGAGCCGCGCGTCGAGGCGGCGCTCGAACCCGCCGACCGGGCCGCGCTGGAGCGGTTGTGTGCTCGCCTCCCCGAGCTGCTGCCGGTCCGGCCGGCCTGCCTGACGCACGGGGACCTGTGGGCCCAGAACGTGCTGGCGACTGCGGACGGGCGAGCGACGGTCATCGATCCGGCAGTGTCATACATGTGGGCCGAGGTGGACCTGGCCCACCTCTGGATCACGTCACCTCCGCCGGAGTCGCGTCGGTTCTTCGACGTCTATGCCGAGCTGACCGGTCTCGACGCCGACTGGCCTGCCCGCATGCCGATCATCCAGTTGCGGCAACACTTGGCCGTCCTGGCCCAGTTCGACGACGACTGGGGTGCCGCCGAGACGATCCGCGCCACGCTGGCACCGTTTCGGTCGAAGGCCTGACCGGGTGTGGTCAGCCCATCGAGCCGGGAGATCGCCGGCCTCGTGACTAAGGCAAACGGCACGTAGCCGGCGACAAAGCCACCGGGTGGGCAGGTCACCCGTCTGGTCCGGCGGCTGGCCTTGATATCTGCCGATCCCACCTCGGTCACCAGGCGTGATCAACAAGCCCGGACCGGAACCACAGGCCGCCACGACAAGACGATCACGCTGCTGTCCCGCCTGCGCGAAGCGTACGCGGCCCCCGGCGAGAGCACCCGATTCGACGCGTACCTGGAGACGTTGCGCGCAGAACACCGCCGCCGGCCGACGTTCCTGGCCAAGCTCGACGCCGCCCGCTTCCAGTGGCGTGCCACTGGCCGAACTACTCTCCGCGGTACGCGGTCGCGAGGGTGAGCCACCCGAGGAAGAAGCACACCCGCGCGCCGATCCTGTGGCCCGTAACTGACCAGGCCGACTCCCAGCACCCGGTGACGGTCGACTGCCGCCGAGGCCAGCAGCGCGCCCACCTGTGAGCCCACCAGCGGCAACGCCCGCTGCGGCGCATCGACGCCCCCTGGAACGATGCGCGGGCCACCTGCCGGCCCGCCAGGTCGACGACCACGATCACGCAGGTGTTGCGTCCGAGTTGAACCCCGTCGCCGCCGCGAGTTCCACCCGGCTGATGCTGCGCGCCGACCTGATCACGTGCAGCACCAGGCCACGTGTCTTCGGCCGGCCGGCCCAGATCGGGCTGCTCGCCACCGCCACGTCCCCATCTCGCCGCCTCGCCAGGCTACTGCACTCACCACCTGGCCGGTCCTGCCGCGCTGCGGCCGTCCACGGTCCGAACACGAACCTGCGGTGTATTGACTTTCGTAAACAAGGCAATAAAGGATGCATGGAAGCGCTCCCATCGATCTCTCACCAGACTCTTGGAGATCAGATGAAACACCGTCATGCGCTGCTGGCCGCCGGTGCCAGCGTGCTGATGTTGGGTGGCACCGCAACAGCCACCCTCCCCGCTGCGGCGGCCGCCAAAGGCTGCTCGGTCACCTACACGGTGCAGAGCCAGTGGCCGGGCGGGTTCACCGCCGACGTCGCCGTCACCAACCTGGGCGACGCGGTCTCCGGCTGGACGTTGACCTTCGACTTCCCCAGCGCTGGCCAGCACGTCACCCAGGGCTGGAGTGCGACCTGGGCCCAGGCCGGCACCCAGGTGTCGGCCGCCAGCATGAGTTGGAACGGAGCGCTGGGCACCGGCGTCTCGACGTCGATCGGGTTCGGCGGCTCGTGGAGCGGCGCGAACCCGGTGCCCACGTCGTTCGCCCTCAACGGCACCACGTGCACCGGGCCGGTGCCCACCCCCACCACAGACCCGACCACCCCACCCCCCACCACGCCACCGCCCACCACTCCGCCGCCGACGACTCCGCCACCGACCACGCCGCCGCCCACCGGGTCGGCACCGGCGCTGCGGGTGTCCGGGAACCAGATCGTCACCGCGGCCGGCAAGCCGTACCGGCTGCTGGGGGTCAGCCGCTCCAGCGGAGAGTTCGCCTGCGTGCAGGGCAAGGGCCTGTGGGACTCCGGACCGGTCGACCAGGCCTCGATCGATGCGATGAAGACCTGGAACATCCACGCCGTGCGGGTTCCGCTGAACGAAGAATGCTGGCTCGGCCTCAACGGCTCGCCCAGCGGCGTCACCTACCAACAGGGCGTCAAGGACTACGTGAACCTGCTCGTCGCCAACGGCATCAACGTCATCCTCGACCTGCACTGGACCTGGGGCGCCTACCCCAACAGCCCGGACTGGCACTGCAAGGACGAACACGCCACCTGCCAGAAGCCGATGCCGGACGCGCGGTACGCCCCCCAGTTCTGGACCGGCGTCGCCAACGCGTTCAAGGGCAACGACGCGGTCGTGTTCGACCTGTTCAACGAGCCCTACCCCGACATGCCCGCCGACTGGGACAAGACCCTGGGCTGGCAGTGCCTACGTGACGGCGGCACCTGCACCGGCCTGCCCTACGAGGTGGCCGGCATGCAGGACCTCGTCGACGCGGTCCGCGCCACCGGCGCCACCAACCTGCTCATGATCGGCGGCCTGGAATGGGCCAACGACATGCGGGAGTGGCTGACCTACAGGCCGAACGACCCGCTGCACAACATCGCCGCGTCGTGGCACGCCTACAGCTTCAACGCCTGCGCCACCGAATCCTGCTGGGACAGCCAGATCGCCCCGCTCACCCAGCACGTCCCGATCGTGATCGGCGAGTTCGGCCAGGACAACTGCGCCTTCGACTACATGCGGCAACTGGTGAACTGGGCCGACGAGCACGACCTGAGCTACCTCGCCTGGACCTGGAACCCCTGGGGCTGCACCAGCGGCGCCGTGCTCATCAAGGACTGGGCCGGCACCCCGGAACCCGGCATCGGCGAGGGCTTCAAAGCCCACCTACTGACCCAGAACCCGTACCTCTGAGGCTCTCCCGGCCGGCCAGCCGCACGCGAGGTGGCCGGCCGGGGGCCGACCCTTTCGGTTCCGGGGCGGCGGCGCGCAGCGGGTCGTGGTGTTGTGTGGTGCAAAGTGGGTCCATGGACGCCGTCGCGAGGTGGACCACCGTCCGCCACGGGCAGAACGTCGCCTTCGCCGACGCCCATGCCCGCGGTGTCGCCGCACACGGGCTCACCGGCCGTGACGTCGATGTCGAGCTGTCGCCGCTGGGCTGGCAGCAGGCCGCCCGGCTCGGCCACTGGCTCGCGGCCCAGTCCGCCGACGAGCGTCCCGACCGTGTCCTCTGCTCCCCGTGCCGACGGGCCCGGCAGACCTGGGCACAGGTGGTCGAGACCGCCGGTTCGCTCGGCGTCCCCTGCCCGCCGGCCGAGGTCGACGTCCGGGTGGGTGACCGGCACATGGGCGATCTGGTGCTGTTGAACCCCGCTGATGATCGCCGATCGGCTTCCCGCCGAGGCGGCCCGGCTCACCGCCGACGGCCTCTACGCCTACTGGCCGCCGGGCGGCGAGGCGTACGACGACGTCGCCTGCCGGGTCCGCGCGGTCCTGGCCGACCTGGACAGCCACCACGCCGGCCGCCGGTGTGGGTGGTGGCCCATGATGCCGTGCTCGTCGCCGTCCGTCGCGTCCTCGAAGGGCTGTCGTTCGCCGACCTCGACGCGATCCTCGCCGCCACCCCCGTCACCAACACCTCCCTTACCCGCTGCACCCGTACCCGGGGCCGTCCCGACCTCGTCGGGTTCGCCGCCACCCCTCACCTGACCAGGGAACCCCACCGCCACGGACAGGGAAATGCCCTCGCGGGGCGACCTCAACAGCCCGTGCCCAGCGCGGAGAGCGAGCCTCCCCGGTCGACCTGGACCAGGGGCGCGGCCTGCTCGGACGCTCAAACCCCACGCCCGAGCAGGTGCCACGATGGCCGACTACCCGTCGGCGGGGGTGAGGTGGCGGTGCCAGCCGGTCCAGGAGCGTCGCGCGGTCGTCGAGCCCGAGGGCGGTCTCGGGTTCGCCGTGGTCGTGCTCGACGCGCCAGCGGCTCTTGGCCAGGCAGCCCAACTCGGTCAGGGGCGCGCTTCACGCACCCGCTCGAGGCCGAGTTGCGGGCTGGTGACGAGGCGGTAGTCAGCCGACTCCGCATCGGAGAGAGGGTTGCCCCGCACCGGGGTGAAGTCGGGCCCGACGGAGTCCGGTGCACGCACTGACCGCATCTGCGCTCTCACCGCCTCCACCCGCAGTTGGTCCGTGATGACACGGGTGGACGAGTGGGCCGCCTCACGCAGGTCGGACAGACCACCGATGATCTCGGCGAAGGAACGGGAGGAAACGCCATCCTCCGCCTTCCCCGATTGCTCGTCTCCGATCAACCGATCGGACGTGAGAAAGAAGCCGTCCTTCCCGAGATAGCGCTCGTACATGATGCTCACCAACGCGAAGAGGCGCATGTACGCGCGACGGTAGACGAATTCGAAGAACCTCAGGGCCTCCGTTTCGCTGACCTCGCCACGGTCCATCGAAGCAACACATGCGGCTGCGGTCAACGCGCTGTAGAGCGCGAGGTGCACGCCGGTGGACAGGAGCGGATCCAGAAAACACGCCGCGTCGCCCACGATCGCGTAACCTGGGCCGCAGAACTGGTCTGCGATGTACGAGTAGTCGGTCTCGACCCTCGTACCACCAAGGAACTCCGCCCCCGCGGTCAGGCCCGCCACGGTCGGCGAGACTGCGACAAGGTGCCGGTACAGTTCATCCGACGACGGGTGCTCGCGACGGTCACGCGCGAAGGCGTCCTTGGTGGTGACGTAACCGATACTCATTCGCCCACCGGCCATCGGGATAACCCAGTACCAACCCTCCGGCGAAGAGATGATATTAATACCTCCGGTCGGCGTTTCGGGCAGTAGCCTGGCACCGGTCCAGTAACCCCAGACGCCGACATTCCGTAGGTTACTCAGGGGTTCACGGTTGCCGAAGTGCCGGGCGCTGAGCAGCCCGTTACGCCCGGTGGCGTCGATCAGAAAGTCGAAATCACCGACAGTGAACGACTCACCGTCGTCCCGGAAGCACTCCACGGCCACCGGCCTGCCGTCGGCGAACCGAACCGACCGACCGGTGACGCCGGTGGTGACGCTGACGCCGTTCTGGCGGGCGTGCTCCAGCAGCAGCGTGTCGAACTCGCTCCGATCCACCTGCCACGACTGCACGCCGGACTGCATGTGCCAATCAAACGTCCACTGGTCGTCATCCCAGTGGATGACACCTCCGTTCTTTTTCACGAAACCATAGTCATCGAGGATTTTCGACACACCGATCACGTCCAGCACCACCCGGCACGACGGCGTGAGCGACTCACCCACGTGGTATCGCGGAAAATGGGCGCTCTCGATGAGCTGCACGTCGAGCCCGGCCTGGGCCATCGCCGTTGCCGCAGTGCTCCCGGCCGGACCACCGCCGATGACGAGAACCTTCATGTCGTTGCCACCTTGCCGTTCCGGCCGTAGCCAAGGGGATGGGTTCGCCGACGATGTGACGACGACTTTCCTGGAGTCGAGCCGCGGCTCGACCAGCCGTACCAGCCCGGAGCTGCCGCTGGCGCAGATGACGGCGAGGACGCAGGCGCAGGCCGTCCGCCCCGGCGGCAAACCCGTACCGACGGATGTGCGCCGGATGTGGCGCACTCGATGACGAACGAAGCAGCACAGGCGACCCCCGTCCTCGTACGGCAACGATAGACGATCGTACATGAAAGAGGTATCGATCACCGCTTCGCTTCACCGATCATCCGAGATTCGCAAGGCGTCCCAGGCCCGCCTGCTCGCCCGATACCGCACGGACGGAATGTGTCGGCCTTACCAAATTTGGCATACGGGGGTCAAGATATTGAACGGGCGGCGACAACCACTTATCCGAGCACCCGGCCGCACACCCTGGCGGATGGACACCCGCCCGGGCTCCCCGGGTGGCGCCGGGCCCGCGCGAGAGCGGCCCGACGGTCGACCGGGCCGGAGCCCTACCGGGGGCTGATCCGGTCGTGCCGCACCGACGTGCAGGGACTACCCCGGTCGACGTCCCCATGCCGAAACCAGCGGCGCGAGGGTGAGATCGAGCTCGCCGGCGTCGACAGCGGCCAGGTGCGCGTCGATCTCGGCGTCAGTGGCCAGCCCGGCGGCGAGCAAGTCGGCGCGGACCATGCGCACCGTCGCGGTCTCCAGCCGGTCGCAGGCCACCCCGCCGACCGGGAAGCAGCCGGTCGCGCTGACCTCGACCAGGCCGGCCGCACGCAACGTCCTCGGCAGGGTACGGCCATAGCGCAGGTCCGCGCCCCGACGGGTCATCAACTCCCGGACGGCTCGCCGTAGCCGGTTGGCGCGCTGCTGCGCCGGGCCGACCTCGTCGAGGCAGGCCAGCGGCTGTAGCTCGGTGTCCGCGTCCTCGACCACCAGCCAGCCGCCGGGCCGCAACGCCGCCACCATCGTCGCCAACGCCCGGGCCCGGTCGGGCACGTGGACGAGCACGAGCCGGGCGTGCACCAGGTCGAACGCTCCTGGCTGCGGCGGCGGATCCCCGACGATGTCGTGCCGGACAACCTCGTACCCGCCGTACGGGTCCAACCAGGCGGGATCGATGTCCGTGGCCAGTACGTGACCGGAGGGTCCGACGGCGGCGGCCAGCGCCTCCGGAATGCTGGGGCCTCCGGCACCGACCTCCCAGCAGCGCCAGCCCGCCTGCACTCCGAGCCGGTCGAAGTGCCCCCGGGTGACACCGTCGAACAGCTCAGCCAGCCAGGTGAACCGCTCGCCCGCCTCCACCCGGGCGTTGTCGAGCAGATAGCGGCGGTCCGGGGCAGACCCGGGGGTACGCGGCACTGGGGGCCCGGACTCCGCGCCTGCCGTGTTCGCCCGTACACCTTCGGTCGGCTCCGACTCGGACCCAGGGTCGTCGAGGGGCTGCGATGAACTCACACCTCCATTCCAGCGCACATAGTCGTACGGCATGTCGGCAGGGTGTAGGTGGTCACCAGCAACTCCTCGCACCATCGTCGTCACGTTGAGGGGGTTGGTACCCGCTGCGTGTACAGCGATTCCCCGTGCGGCCCTGTAACAGTGCGAACAGGGTTTCCTGCTCGTGGTCGGCGGCTGGGAGGAGAGTGACCGGACGTCGAGGAGAACGCGGGGGCTGAATACCAGATCCTCCGCTTGCACGGGAGGTCCCGATGTCGATCATCCCTGTTGCGCGTGGCAGCGGCATCGAGTCATCGCGCTCGGCCTTCACCTCGTACGCGTGTGCAGCTTTCATCACGCGGGACATGGCCTACCCGGCCAGCTCCACGAGCGGGAAGGCCCGGTGGCGCCGGGGCGGAACCAGGAAGTTCTGTCGACGGGTGCAGGTCAGGAAGCGTTCCAGGCCGTTGTCCTGCTCGGCCACGCGATGCTTGCGCACCAGGTCCACCGATGCCTGGCTGCGCCGCATCCGGGTGAAGAAGTCCGCGGTCGGCACGAAGACGCTGAAGTGCAGCTTCGGCTGGCTGCTGCCGTCGGGCACGTCCATCGGGTCGAAGCCCGGCCCGTCCACCCGCAGGTGCATGGGGGTGCCGTCCGACGCCCGGGAGCTGCGCTGGAGGGTGGACAGGTGACCCATCCGCCGCTCGCCCCGGGGCAGGCCGATCCCCCGGGCGGTGCGCTCGGCGTAGTCCGGCCCACGGTTCTCGGCGGCGAGGAAGGACGGGCCGCCGCCGTCGGTGAGCTGGTCGGGGTTGCCGGGATGCACCGGCGGGGCGTGGAACATGTACTGCACCCGCTTGGTGAAGTTGCCGTTCTCGCTGGGCGGGGTGCCCGGCGCGGCCATGTCGTAGAACTGGAGCATGTCGAGGATGACGTGCGACAGGTGCTGGATGCCGCCGTTGTCCAGGTAGTCGCCGGGGCGGGCGGTGCTCAGCCGGGCCGAGGGGTGGCCGGCGAAGGTGCAGATCTCCGGCGGCCCGGAGGCATTGACCTGCTGGTCGGAGAAGCCCATCCACATCGGCGAGTCGGGCTGGATGAACCTGGCGTACGGCAGCTGGTTCTGCTCGGCCACCGAGCGGGGCAGGCCGACCTGGGTGAACATGTGCCGGCTGGAGGTGACCGTGAGCAGCCCGGCGAAGGCGGGCGGGGCTGTCGGCCGGCCGGCGAGCGTGCCGTTGCCGTCGAACCAGGCCAGCACGTCCTGGATGACCGCCGCCCGGTCGCTGCGGAAGGTGAACAGCAGGTCGTTGTCCTCGATCCGGACCGGCACGGTGAACCGTCTCTTGGTCACCCCCGGGTTGTCCGGGTGGACGTCGGTCGGCGCGGGCACCGCCTCCTCCAGCACCGACCGGGTCGGGTCGGCGAGCAGCCGGGGCAGGTGCGCGCCGACCAGATCACCGGTGAGACCACCGGGTAGTCGGCGAAAGTAGGGCAGGCCGTAGGAGACGAAGGTCATCAGGTCCGCCGCGCCGAACGGGTAGCGCGACTCCAGGGCGGCGAGCACCCGGGTCAGCTCCCGCTGGTCGTCGCCGCCGGGGGTGCGCGACAGCGCGGCGGTCAGGTAGACGGTGTGCACCGGCGGCATGACGAACGGGCCGCCGGTGGGCGAGGACTGCTCGGGGGCGCTGAACCGCGCCACGTCGAACTGGATGTCGGGCAGCCCTGCCGCCGGGTCGGGGGCGGCCGGGCGGGCCGGGACACGCCCGCCGGCCGAACAGCCGGCGAGGGCCGACGCGGCCATCGCCAGCGCGCCGCCGGCCAGCATGGTCCGGCGGCTGAGCCGGGACTCGTCGCCCATGCCTCAGCTCGACCGGTCGAGCGCGGCGCGCAACGCCGCGCCCAACTCCCCGTCGCCGGGGGCGGTCAGCCGCACCGTGTGTTCGGTGAGCCCGACGAAACCCTCCCGGGCCCCGCCGTTGCGGGTGGGGCTCACCAGCACCACGTCGGCGTCCTGCTCGACGTCGACTTGCCGGGTGCCCCTGGCGTAGCTGGCGTAGGTGCGTAGGCCGAGAGCGTCGAGGACCGGCGCGAACGCCGACGGCCCGCCCCGCAGGTCGGGGGTGGGCACCCCGGTGCGCGAGGCGTCGAGCATGCGGCGCACCGCCGCGCCCAGTTCCCGGTCGTCGACCGGCTCGTCGAGGAGCGTGAATGCGCCGTTGGCGATCCACATGCCGTCGCCGGTCAGCGAGGAGGAGTGCGCGACGTACCGACCTCTGCGCAGGTCGAGAGCGGCGAGTCTGGTCATTGGTGTCCTCGGTGGAGAGGGGGGCGCCCCAGGCTGCCGTGGGACGCCCCCGGTGGTCTATCTGATCGGGATGATCCGCACGGTCACCCCCTTCTGGGCACCGTACTGGACGATCTGGTTGAGCGCGTTCTGCTGGGCGCTGGTGGCCGCGCCGCGTTGGACGGCGATCTCCAGCTCCCGGGCGGCGACCTGGCCCGGTCTGATGGTGACGCCGTCCCACTTGACCGGGTTGCTCTTGGCGAAGCCGGCCGCCTTGTCGACGTAGCCCTGCAACCGGCTGGTGAGCTGGCCGGCGCTCTGGTAACTCTTCGCGGTCAGGTCGACGCTCTTGATGCTGGTGGCGGTGCCGTTGGCGAACCGGTCGATGGTCGGGAAGCTGCGCGGCAGGTTGCCGCCGAGCTTGGCCTCGATGGCGAGGCCGCGTTCGAACTGGTTGAGCTTCCAGACCGAACTGCCGGCCTTGAGGTACGCCCCGAGGCCGCCGGTGAGCGCCCCCAGCGCACCGCCGATGGCGAAGTCCTTCAGCGCGTCGCCCGCGCTGTACTTGCGCCCGGTCAGCGCGGCCAGGCCCGCGCCGATGCCGACCGAGGAGGCGCCGCCGATCAGCGCCCCGATCAGGATCGGCACGCAGATCGGGCAGTCGCCGTTGGGATCGGAGAGGTTGACCGGGTCGTTGAGGGCGTACGTGTAGAGGTTGGTGCTGCCGCCGCCGAACCCGGCCGGGTCCTGGCTGAGGAACCGGCCCGTCTCCGGGCTGTACCAGCGGGCCCGGTGGTAGGTCAGCCCGGTGTCGGCGTCGCGTTCCCGGCCGGTGAACCCCTGGGTGTTGCCGCTGGTCGCGCCGCTGGCGGTGACCGCACCGAACGGGTCGTAGGTGTACCGGGTGGTCAGCGTGCCGGCGGAGTCGGCCAGGCCGAGCACGCTGCCGAGCGCGTCGGTGACCGGCACCCGGGCACCGGCGGCGTCGGCGCGGACCAGCGTCTGGTCCAGCCCGGCGGTGAGCCGGTCGGCCACCGCCGCGCCGGTCTGCTCCCGGACCAGGTTCGGGCCGTCGTAGCCGAAGGTGGTGGTGGCCGCACCGGAGGTCCGGCTGGCCAGCCGCCCGGCGGCGTCGTAGCCGTACGAGGTGGCCAGGCCCGGCCCGGTCACCCCGGTCAGTTCACCCCGGGCGTTCCAGGTGTAGCCGCGCACGCCGTCGCCGGTGAGGTTGCCCTCGTCGTCGTAGCCGAACGTCTGCGCACCCCGGCTGGTCAGCCGGTTCGCCGCGTCGTAGCTGGCCGTCGGCCCGGTGGCGGGGACGGTGACCTGGGCGAGGCTGCCGGTCAGGTCCGCCACCCGACCCGTGCCGTCGTAGCCGTAACGGAGATCGCCGATGGGCACCCCGCCGGTGGTCTCGTAGGACAGCCGGGTGAGCTGGGAGGCGGCGTCGTAGGCGTACCGGGTGGTGACGCCGGCCTGCTCGACCCGGGTGGTGCGGCCGGCGGCGTCCCGCTGCCAGGTGGCTGTGGTGCCGCCCTGGGTGATCCGCGCGATCAGCCCGGTCTGGTCGTAGCCGTAGGAGATCGCCGGCTGACCGGGCACGGTCATCCCGGAGCGTCGGCCGGCCGCGTCGTAGCTGTAGCCGACGGTGCCGGTCGGGCCGGCGACGCTGACCACCTGGTCGAGGTCGTTCCAGCCGAGGGTGAGCAGGCCACCGGCGGAGTCGTTGACGGTGGTGAGCCGGTCCAGGGTGTCGTAGCCGAACCGTTTGGTGCTCTCGTAGGTCGGGCCGGCGGTGGCGCCGTACCCGATGAAGGTGGTGCGGCCGAGGACGTCGTACTCGGTGACGGTGGTCTTGCCGCGCCGGTCGGTGGCCGAGACCACCCGGCCGAGCACGTCGTAGGTCTGGTGGGCCTGCTTTCCGCGCGGGTCGGTGACGGTGACGGGGCGGTCGGAGCTGTCGTAGACGACGCTTGTGCTGTTGCCCCGGGCGTCGGTGACAGTGGTCAGGTTGCCGTTGCCGTCATAGCCGAAGGTGGTGGCCCGGCCGAGGCCGTCGGTGCTGGTGACGACCTGGTTGTCCGGGTCGTAGCGGACCCGTTCCAGCACCCCGTTGGCATCGGTGACCGCCACCGGGCGGCCGACGGCGTCGACGAAGCTGCGGGTGGTCCGGCCCAGCGGGTCGGTCACCGCGACCAGGTCGCCCTGGTCGTAGGTGTAGCGGGTGACGTTGCCGAGCGGGTCGGTGAACGAGGTGACCTGTCCGGCGGCGTTGTAGGCGTAGCGTCGGGTCCGGCCGGCGGCGTCGGTCGCGGCGGTCAGGTTGCCCCCGTCGTCGTACTCCATCCGGGTGGTCCGGCCCTGGTCGTCGGTGACCGAGGTGAGCTGCCGGTACGGCCCGCCGGAGGTGACCGTGGCAGACTGCGCGGCGGCGGTGCCGGCGAGCGCGGTGAGGCCGGTGAGCTGCCCGTTGGGGCCGTACCCGAGGGTGGTCCGCCGGCCGTAGGGGTCGACCAGCGCGGTCGGCAGGTGGGTGGCCGGGTCCCGGGTGGTGGTCGAGGTGCGCGCGTGGGCGGTGCCGGCGGCGGTGGTCTCGGCGGTCACCCGGTGGTCGCCGTCGAAGTGGGTCTCCCGGATGCTGCCGTCGGATTCGGTGACCGCCGTCTTCACCACCTGGCCGTTGGCGTCCGTGGTGTAGGCGAACCCGTAGCTGACGCCGCCGGGCATGGTCTGGGCGGACACCCGACCAGCGGCGTCGTAGCTGTTGGTGAGGTAGGTGACGCCCCGGGCGTCGGTGACGGTGGTCATCCGGTGCGCGGTGTCGTAGGTGTATGTGGTGGTCCGGCCGCCCGGCGAGGTGACAGTGGTCAGCCGGCCGGCGGAGTCGTAGCCGTACTGCACGGCCCGGCCCGCGTTGTCCTGCGCCCGGGTGACCCGGCCGCCGGTGTAGCTGAGCTTGATCCAACGTCCGTTCGGCGAGGTGATCTGGGTGATGTCGCCGGACTGTCCGCCGCTTGCGCGGGTGAGGGTGATCTGGTTGCCGTGCCGGTCGCGGATGGACTGCAACGGGGTGTTCTCCCCGAAGACGTAGACCATGCCGTCGGTGCGGACCAGGTCCCAGCCGTCGCCGTTCCAGCTCATCACCGCGTCCCGGAACGGACCGGTGGTGTCGACGGCCTTGAACACCGCGTCGGTCCAGCCGGTGCCGGGGCTGGTCCGCACGAGGTGGACCTTGCCGCTGTCCGGGAAGATCAGGTCGGCCTCGACGTACTCCTGCTTGGAGTTGATGAAGATGCCGTAGGTGAAGTTCGCCCCGATGCCGAACTCGCGGTTCTGGGTGTCGTTCTGCCGGTAGGTGCGGGTGATCGAGATCGGCAGCACGTCGTTGACGGTCAGGTCGGTGTGCTCGTCGACGAAGAGACCGCTCGCCAGGTCGACCGGGTCGCCGCCGGCGTCGCCGTCCTCACCCGGGCCGGTGCCGGCGGGACGCTTGCCGCTGCCGTTGAACATCGCCCCGGTGAACTCCCAGACCCGCACGTCCGGGTCGGGCACGATCTGCCGGCCGTCCGGGGTGACGGTGCCGTGGCCGTAGATGTACCAGCCGGCCTGCGCGCCGGTCACCGCGCAGACGGCGGGGGCCTTCGCCACCGTGGCGGGCTTCTTCGGGTACGACTTCACCGGCGTCTTGACGCACGGCCTGCGCCCCGGGTCGTAGTCCCAGAAGTCCAGCCGGCTGCCCGGGGCGAGGCCCTGGGTGTTCGGGTAGATGATCTGCGCGCCCTTCGGCAGGATCACCGACCCGCCGGGCTGCACGGTGAAGTAGACGGGGGTGCGCACCCCGGCCGGGAGCGGGAACGGCGGCTGGTCCACCGGCAGCGCGGTGATGGACAGTTCGGTGACCCGCTTGCCGGCCCGGTCGCGGATCACCGAGCCCTGGGGCAGCCGCACCTCGAAACCGGGGATGGCCGGGGTGGTGATGACTGTCTGCCTGCGGGTGGGTGAGGGGAAGCGGACGCTGTTCGCGGTGTCGAGCCGGGTCATCCAGATCGGGTACGACAGCTCGACGGTCTCCCCCGCCCGCAGGTCCACCCCGGTCTCGAAGCGGCCGAACGCCCGGCCGGGACGGCTCGCCGTCGCCCCGTCGATGACCAGGACGTGGTGGCCGGCGGTGAGCCCGGTGAGCAGGAACCGGCCGGTGGCGTCGGTGCGGGTGCTGCGCCGGCCCACCGCGAGGGTGACGTCGGCGAGCGGCTTGCCGTCGAGCAGCAGGGCCTGCCCGGCGAGGGCGGTGACGCCACGGTCGGCCCGCAGTGCCGGCTGGAGTTGGCCGTACGCGCCGGTGCGGTGGCTCGCCCAGTCCTCACCGGCGAGGTTGAACCGGTCCGGGGTCCAGGTTTCGGTGACGTCGCCGACCGGCCGGACCGGCGTGTTCTTCGCTGGCGTCTTCTTCGCGGCGGCGGCGACTGCGGCCGGCAGCCGTACCTCGCCGGTGATGGCGCCGACGGTGCCCACCGACGGGTCGACCAGGACGGTGTACGTGCCGGCGACCGGCAGGGTGACCGCGCTGAGGGTGCAGGTGTCGCCGCAGTACACGCTGCTGCCGAGGTTCGTCCCGTCCGGCTTGCGGATGACCGCTGTGGCGTTGTAGCGGGTGTAGGTGCCGGCGGTCATCGCCACGGTGACCACCTGGCCGGCGCTGCCGGGGAAGGTGAGGGTGGCGTTCTGGCCGGGCACGGTGGTGGTCAGGGTGGCTGCCGCACCGCCCGGGGTGACGGCCGCGGTGGCGTCGGCCGGCACGTCGTACACCTGCAGCGAGACCGTGCCGGTGTACATGCCGTCCGGGTTCAGCAGGATGCTGTACGTGCCGGCCACCGGCAGGGTGGTGACGTCGAAGAAACACGTCGCCCCGCAGTACGCGCTGCTGGTCAGGTTCGACCCGTCCGGCTTGCGGATGATCGCCGTGGCGTTGTAGGTGCCGTAGCTGCCGGCGCTGCCCTGCACCGAGATGCGCTGCCCGGCGGTGCCGGGGAACGACAGGACCGCGTTCTGGCCGGGGGCTGCGGTGGTCAGGGTGACCGCGCTGCCGCCCGGCGTCGTGCCGGCGGCCACGTCGGCCGGGACGTCGTAGATCCGCAGCGAGACCGTGCCGGTGTACATGCCGTCGGGGTTCAGCAGGATGCTGTACGTGCCGGCCACCGGCAACGTGGTCACGTCGAAGAAACAGCTCGCCCCGCAGTACCCGCTGCTGGTCAGGTTCGACCCGTCCGGCTTACGCACGATCGCCGTCGCGTTGTACGTCCCGTACGTGCCACCGGTGCCCTGCACCACGATCCGCTGACCCGCCGCACCCGTGAACGACAACACCGCGTTCTGCCCCGGGGCGGTGGTGGTCACCGGCACGGCCGGGCCGCCGACGGTGGCACCGACCGCCGCGTCCGCCGGCACGTCGTAGACCCGCAGGGTCACCGCGCCGGTGTAGGCCGCGTCGGGGTTGAGCAGGATGCTGTACGTGCCGGCCACCGGCAACGTGGTCACGTCGAAGAAACAGCTCGCCCCGCAGTACCCGCTGCTGGTCAGGTTCGACCCGTCCGGCTTACGCACGATCGCCGTCGCGTTGTACG